>NZ_RMVK01000002.1:0-285720 GCF_003942875.1 Streptococcus oralis
AGCCACAATTAAGAAATATATTCAAGAACAGGAAAAGCATGATATAGCACTAGATAAATTAAGTGTAAAAGAATATGAGGATCCCTTTAGGGATAGTGGTAAGTAATACTAAAGCCTCTTTAAGAGGCAAGTGACGAGTCAAGAGCAATGAGGCTTGAACAACGTGAAAGCCAGCGCCTTTAGGCGCTGGCTGGTGATTTGGGCTTATAGCCCTGGTGCAAACCACCCGTTAGACGGGTGGTTATGATTCACTAAAGAAAAATGGTGGTGCATATTTTTTAAGACTTTCAAAGCATGCTTGCGCTTTTGTAGCATCTTCACATATAATCATGCAGACATCGTCTCCACAAAGGGTTGCAACGATATCTGGAAAGGCCAAGGAATCAATTACAGATCCAAATGATTGGGCTAAACCGGGTAAGGTTTTCAAAATAACTTGGTGTTGGACAGGACGCAACATAACAAGAGCATCTTCCATATAATTTTCGAGACGTTTTTCCCACTTGGAGATAGAGCCTGTATTTAACACGTAGTAAGAATTGTCTTCTTCTCGTACTTTTGAAAGGTTCATGGTTTTGATATCGCGTGATAAGGTAGCCTGAGTAACTTTGATATCATTTTCCGCTAACAAGGCTTGTAATTCAGCTTGAGTATGGATTTTGTTTTTTGAAACGAGGGCGCGGATAAGTTGGTGTCTGTGTTCTGATTTGTTCATAAAGTAAGTACTCCTTTTACAAGGTACAGTAGCGTGGACTGAACGATAACGTCAGTCGGGTGGTAGGCGGTATTGTCACGTATGATGATTTCACAGTCAGTAGGATAAAGAACTAGATGGAGAGATTCTCCTTCTTTTAACTTGTCACTAGTTGCGTGCAGATAAACTGGGTAACAATCCGTTCATCTACATTGATGTTCTTTAATGACAGTGAATCATTCAATTTGGGTAGCTTTTTGTCACGGCTTGTTGTGAATTTACTCTAAATGTAATTCACAGAGATTTCCAACATGTGGTCTGGTAGCGTGTATGATAAATGGTTACACATGTTGGTTAGAGGGAGTATCTTTTGTCCAAGTTCTATCTAGGGGCTTCTAAAATGCTTTCAGATGAACTGGATTTGATACGAAGTTTATGTTTGATTCGACTGTTCAAGTGGAAAGCCTTGGTTATAGGAAGTTCAATGGTCAAATTCATTGACTTTTCCTTTGAATCCTTCCATATTGAAAGTCTGGTACATTATACCTTTTGACAAGGTAGGATAAGACTAGACTGTGCTAAATCAACAGTCAAGTGATAGTCTGTATTATCTCGAATTGTAATCTCAAAGTCTGTGGTGTAGAGAACCAAACGGAGAGTATCTCCTTCTTTAAGTTTGTAGATAGTTGGTTGAAGCTCTAGCTTGAAGTCCATCCATTCATTTGGTTGGATTTCTTCAATCGTCAAGAGATTGGTTCGATTTTGAAGATTAAGGTAGCCTTTGGTGATGACACGTTGGGCACTTGGGTTGAATGGCAGTTCACAGAGATTTTCTAACATGTGGTAACGACCATTATCAATGGTTCTAGCACTTAAAACAGCTGGATAAGGCTGAAGATATTTCTTTTGTCCAAGTTCTAACAGTTGGGCTGATAATAAGCCCTTGTTCGTACTCGATTTGACACGAAGTTTCAGCTCCACTCGCCCATTTAAGTGAATGTCTTGACTTACTGGAAGGTCAATGGTAATCTGATTAGCTTTTCCTTGGAAAAGTTCGGTGTTGAAAGTCTGGTAAGTCTTACCATAACGATCAAAATCTTTTTGATCATACTGGTTTTGAATCACTTTTTCTTCAGTTTCAAGAGAGAAGGTATGCAGTTCATCCTGTTTGCCAAAGCTATCAAGACCTTTCCATCTTTGCGGTGCGATATTGTCCTGCCAGATGACAGTCGGAAGTTGATAGCCTGAGTCAATTCCTAACAATTTCTTACTTAACAAGGCATTCATGGACTCGCGGAAGTCGATCGACTGCCAGTTATTCATATAAACATGGGCACCGTGATGGAAAAAAAGGTGCTTATTGATATGGCTAGGAAGGGCATGAAACATTTGGTAAACATGAAGAGGTTTGACGTTCCAATCCTGGGAACCATGCGTAAAGACGACCTCAGCTTGAACCTTGTGAGCATTGAGCAGATAGTTGCGGTCATGCCAAAACTGATTGTAGTCACCAGTCTTGCGATCGAGTTTCTCTTTAACCTTTTCTAAGTCTGCTTGATGAGCTCCATTACCACGAATATAGTCACCAGCTTGGAGGTTGCGGGAGTAGGTCAGTTCAGCAAGTGAGTCAAAATCCTCACCTGGATAGCCCCCTGGGCTGGTCACTAGACCATTTTCCCGATAGTAGTTGTACCAAGAGGAAATACCTGCTTCTGCGATGATCACTTCTAAGCCATCAACACCAGTGGTGGCGAGACCATTGGACATGGTACCTAGATAGGAAATTCCTGTTGTTGCAACTTTGCCGTTTGACCAGTCAGCCTTGACTTGGCGCTTGCGCGTGTGGTCCGTGAAAGCACGACAACGACCATTGAGCCAATCAATGACATTTTTATAGGCCTCAATTTGCTGGTAGTCACCATTGGTCATCAAACCTTGGGAATCTTTGGTTCCAACACCCGATACATAGAGATTGGCAAATCCTCGTGGGAGGAAGTAGTCATTTAGAGTATATGAGCTATTGATGTGAGTTAGCTTTTCTTCAGCTTCAGAAACAAGTTCGGCTTTGCCAAGAGGTTCGACAAAATCAATCTCAGGCTTCTCAAGTTCAATAATGTGGGGAGGCTTGACCTCAAGCTCTCCTTCCATCTTGTAGAGAGCTTTGTCGCTGGCTTTGTCGTTGGTTCCTTGGTGATAAGGACTGGCAGTCATAACCGCTGGAATCTGTCCATCATAGCGAGGACGAATAATACTAACCTTGACTAAGTCAGGGAGTCCGTCTTTATCAGTATCCACACGGCTCTCGACATACACGACTTCACGAATGACATTGTGAGTAGAGAAGGTTGCCAAGCTCTTGCCATTAAAGTAGTGGTAGTGATTATCTTCTGCAATGAGTCCATCACTAACAAGCTGATCGATGAGCGTGTTTCCTTTTTTCGTTCGCGTATTGAGTAACTGATAAAGATTTTCAATGAGATCTCCATAAACAATAGGAAAACCAGTTTCTTTACGGAACTGTTCGGCATCCTCAAAGTCAACAAGATAGCTAAATCCTAAAAGTTGAAAAGCTACTGTGTAGAAAATCTCTGCAGTTAACTCACGGTCTGACTGGAAAAAAGTTACTAAATCTGTTTCTTTATCCGCAGCCAAAGTCGACAAGGCATAATCCGTGTTAGAATAAGTGAAAAAACTCCAACGAATAAAGTCTTCAAACTGTCTTTTTAAGGACAGTTGGGGTGACAGCTTTAGACCAATACCTTCTAATTCTTCAAATCGTTGAGAACTAGTGGTTGGTTGATAGCTGAATTGATTAAAACGCATGGCGTTCTCCTTTAAAGTGATAAATTTATTATATCAAAAAAAGAGGAAAAATGGAATAAATAAACTCAAATGAAATAAATTTTAAAAACAGGAATGGGCTTTAAGCAAGTTATTATAAAATATTGAATAAATCCTGTAATTAAAAGCCACTTTAGAGATATTTATATGTAAATTTGCATATAGAATATTACTTTAATATTCGTCACTCAGTATAAAAATGTCTAAAATTACTATTAAAACTATTATAAGATATAGACATTTTATTGCTCTTGATTTTCTTTTTCGAGAAATATAAAGGACTAACAGTTGAAAAAAATCAAAAGAGGTTTTGAAAGAAAGAGTCTGAGCCAGTTCATTATGGAACTTAAAATGGTATAATAGTAGTAAAACGAAAGCAAGGAGGAGAAGAAATGATTGCACAGCTCGACACCAAGACTGTTTATAGTTTTATGGAAAGTGTGGTTTCGATTGAAAAATATGTACAAATGGCTAAAGAATACGGCTATTCTCACCTTGCTATCATGGATGTGGATAATCTCCATGGAGCCTATCATTTTCTAGAAGCAACTCGTAAGCATGGCATTCAGCCTTTAATTGGTTTAGAAATGACCTTGGTCAAAGATGAGGAGAATCTCTCTCTACGTTTTCTAGCCCGATCCACTAAAGGTTATCAAGAGTTGATGAAGTTATCCACTTTAAAAATGACTGGACGGAAAAATTGGTCTGACTTCACCTCCCACCTCGAAGATGTGGCCATTATTGTTCCCTATTTTAATGGGGTCGAACAGTTGGATTTGGGGCACGATTATTTTATCGGTGTCAGTCCAGATACTCCTCAAGAAGTCTTTACTAGGCCCATTCTTCCAGTCTATCAAGTCAACTCTTTTGAAAAAGAAGACCTACAGGTTTTACAAATCTTGTCAGCAATCAAGGACAATGTCAGTCTGAGAGAAGTGGATCTACATTCACAACAGGGAATCTTTCTACCTGCCTCAGACTTGGAAGCTCGATTTAAAAATCGCTTCCCTCAGGCCCTTGCTAATCTCCAAGGTCTGATAGAGAAGGTAAGCTATCAAATCGACCCAAGTTTAAAACTCCCTCGCTTTAATCCTGAAAGACCAGCGGTGGAAGAGCTTCGAGAGAGGGCTGAGAAAGGCTTGATTGACAAGGGGCTAACCTCAGCTATCTATCATGAGCGACTGAATAAGGAATTAGCTGTGATTCATGATATGGGATTTGACGACTATTTTCTTGTAGTTTGGGATTTGCTCCGTTTTGGACGTTCCCAAGGATATTATATGGGAATGGGGCGTGGTTCTGCGGTTGGTAGTCTGGTGGCTTACTCACTGGATATTACAGGAATTGACCCCGTTGAGAAGAACTTGATTTTTGAGCGCTTTTTAAATCGTGAGCGCTATACCATGCCTGATATCGATATCGACATTCCTGACCTCTATAGGCCGGAGTTCATTCGCTATGTTCGTGATCGCTATGGCAGTCAACATGTGGCACAGATTGTCACTTATTCGACCTTTGGAGCAAAACAGGCAATTCGTGATGTTTTCAAACGCTATGGCGTTCCAGAGTACGAATTAACAAATATTACGAAAAAAATCAGTTTCCGAGATACGCTAACGACGGCCTATGAAAAGAATTTGCAATTTAAACAGGTCATCAATAGCAAGATTGAATACCAAAAAGCTTTTGAGATTGCTCGAAAGATTGAAGGGTATCCTCGTCAGACCTCTATCCATGCGGCCGGAGTCGTTATGAGTGACCAAGACTTGACGGACTATATTCCTCTAAAATATGGTGAGGATATGCTGATTACCCAGTATGATGCTCATGGTGTCGAAGCTAATGGCCTTTTAAAAATGGATTTCCTAGGTCTACGTAACCTAACTTTTGTCCAAAAAATGCAGGAATTACTGGCTGAGTCAGAAGGTATTAATCTGAAAATCGAAGAGATTGACTTGGAAGACAAAGAAACTCTGGCTCTCTTTGCTGCTGGAAATACCAAGGGGATTTTCCAATTTGAACAACCTGGCGCCATTCGACTCTTGAAACGAGTTCAGCCGCAAGTCTTTGAAGAGGTAGTAGCAACGACATCCCTCAACAGACCAGGTGCTAGTGATTATATTGATAACTTTGTCGCTCGTAAGCACGGGAAAGAAAAGGTGACGGTGTTAGACCCTGCCTTGGAGGACATTCTGTCATCAACCTATGGTATTATGCTCTATCAAGAGCAGGTCATGCAGGTTGCTCAGCGTTTCGGAGGATTCAGTCTTGGTAAAGCCGACATTCTCAGACGAGCCATGGGTAAGAAAAATGCTAAAGAGATGCATTTGATGAAGGAAGATTTTATCACAGGAGCTATGAAATTGGGGCATACAGAAGAAAAGGCTAATCAAGTTTTTGCAGTGATGGAAAAGTTTGCCGGCTATGGATTTAACCGATCCCACGCTTATGCCTACTCAGCCCTGGCTTTCCAACTAGCTTATTTCAAGACACACTATCCTGCTATTTTCTTTCAAGTTATGTTGAATTATTCCAGTAGCGATTACATTGTAGATGCATTGCAGATGGGCTTTGAAGTGGCTCCTTTAGGAATCAACAGCATTCCCTATCATGATAAAATTTCTCAGAAGAAAATCTATCTTGGTCTAAAAGCCATTAAGGGAATGCCAAGAGATTTGTCTTACTGGATTATTGAAAATCGTCCTTTCTCAAGCATTGAAGATTTTGTCACACGTCTTCCCAAGAATTACAAGAAACTGTCGCTTTTGACGCCTTTGGTTGAACTAGGGCTTTTTGATGAATTTGACAAGAATCGCCAGAAAATCTTAGTAAACCTACCAAACTTATTTGTTTTTGTTGAGGAGTTGGGTGGTCTCTTTGCAGATGCAAGCTATAGCTGGACTGAGGCGGATGATTTTACGGAAGCAGAGAAATTTTACAAGGAGCAGGAACTAGTCGGGGTAGGTATCAGTGCCCATCCTCTCCAAACTCTTGCCAAACAAGCCCTATATCCGACGACGCCAATCGCTAATCTAACCGAGGGAACTCAAGCCACTCTCTTAGTTGAAGTGCAAAAGATTAAAGTGATTCGAACCAAGAAAGGCGAGAGTATGGCTTTTCTACAGGTTCATGATAGTAAGTCTCGGATGGATGTAACTGTATTTTCAGACCAATATAGAAAATTTGCTTCCAATTTATCCGAAGGGAAATTTTACTACATCAATGGCAAAATTCAATCTCGAGATGGTCGTCTGCAAATGATTGCACAAGATTTGAAAGAAGCAGTGGCGGAACGATTCTGGATTCAAGTTAAAAATCATGAATACGATAAAGAGATTTCAAATATCCTAGAACAATACAAAGGCCCAATTCCTGTCATTATCAGGTATGAAGAGGAAGGAAAAACGGTTGTTTCTACACAACATTTTGTAAGAAAAGATTCTGCTCTAGAGGAAAAGTTAGAGGGAATTGCTATGAAAACGATTTATCGCTAAAAATACGGAAAATAGAAGAATTTTCGATTTAAATGTGGTATAATCAGTAAGAATGTTAAAAGAAAAAGGAGCATAACCAAATGAAACGTATTGCTGTTTTGACCAGTGGTGGAGACGCCCCTGGTATGAATGCTGCCATCCGTGCAGTAGTTCGCCAAGCAATCTCAGAAGGAATGGAAGTTTTTGGTATCTATGATGGATACGCTGGTATGGTTGCCGGTGAAATTTATCCACTTGATGCTGCTTCAGTAGGAGACATCATTTCTCGTGGTGGTACTTTCCTTCACTCTGCTCGTTACCCTGAGTTTGCACAACTTGAAGGTCAACTTAAAGGGATTGAGCAATTGAAAAAACACGGTATCGAAGGAGTCGTAGTTATCGGTGGAGACGGTTCTTATCACGGAGCTATGCGCTTGACTGAGCATGGATTCCCAGCTATCGGACTTCCAGGAACTATTGATAACGATATCGTAGGTACTGACTTTACAATTGGATTTGATACTGCAGTTACGACAGCTATGGATGCGATTGATAAGATTCGTGATACATCATCAAGTCACCGTCGTACTTTCGTTGTTGAAGTAATGGGACGTAACGCTGGCGATATCGCTCTTTGGGCAGGTATCGCAACTGGTGCTGACGAAATCATCATCCCTGAAGAAGACTTCAAGATGGAAGATATCGTTGCAAGCATCAAAGCTGGTTATGAATGTGGTAAGAAACACAACATCATCGTTTTGGCTGAGGGAGTTATGTCTGCGAATGAGTTTGGTAAGAAACTCAAGGAAGCTGGAGACACTAGTGACCTTCGTGTAACTGAACTTGGACACATCCAACGTGGTGGTTCACCAACCGCTCGTGACCGTGTATTGGCATCACGCATGGGTGCACACGCTGTTAAACTTCTTAAACAAGGAATCGGTGGTGTCGCTGTTGGTATCCGTAACGAGAAAATGGTTGAGAATCCAATTCTTGGAACAGCAGAAGAAGGAGCTTTGTTTAGCTTAACAGCTGATGGTATGATCGTTGTTAACAACCCTCATAAAGCTGATCTTGAACTTTCTGATTTGAACAAGAGCTTGTCCTAATCAACTTTCATTAATTTGGTAACATGACCATAAAAGGTCGAATTATATAAAGGAGTCACAAAAATCATGAACAAACGTGTAAAAATCGTTGCAACTTTAGGTCCTGCGGTTGAAATCCGTGGTGGTAAAAAATTCGGTGAAGACGGATACTGGGGTGAAAAACTTGACGTTGAAGCTTCAGCTCAAAATATTGCTAAATTGATTGAAGCAGGAGCAAACACTTTCCGTTTCAACTTCTCACACGGTGACCACCAAGAACAAGGTGAGCGTATGGCAACTGTTAAACTTGCTGAAAAACTTGCAGGTAAAAAAGTTGGTTTCCTTCTTGATACTAAAGGACCTGAAATCCGTACAGAATTGTTTGAAGGTGACGCAAAAGAGTACTCTTACAAAACTGGTGAAAAAATCCGTGTTGCAACTAAACAAGGAATCAAATCAACTCGTGATGTGATTGCTTTGAACGTTGCTGGTGCCCTTGATATCTACGATGATGTTGAAGTTGGTCACCAAGTTTTAGTTGACGATGGTAAATTGGGTCTTCGTGTTTTCGCAAAAGACGATGCAACTCGTGAATTTGAAGTAGTCGTTGAAAATGACGGTATCATTGCTAAGCAGAAAGGTGTAAACATCCCTAACACTAAAATTCCTTTCCCAGCTCTTGCTGAACGTGATAACGATGATATCCGTTTCGGTTTGGAACAAGGTATCAACTTCATCGCGATTTCATTCGTACGTACTGCAAAAGACGTCGACGAAGTTCGTGCAATCTGTGAAGAAACTGGTAATGGTCACGTTCAATTGTTTGCGAAAATCGAAAACCAACAAGGTATCGATAACTTGGATGAAATCATTGAAGCTGCTGACGGTATCATGATCGCTCGTGGTGACATGGGTATCGAAGTACCATTCGAAATGGTTCCAGTTTACCAAAAAATGATCATCACTAAAGTGAACGCGGCAGGTAAAGTTGTTATCACAGCAACAAACATGCTTGAAACAATGACTGAAAAACCACGTGCAACTCGTTCAGAAGTATCAGACGTATTTAACGCTGTTATCGACGGAACTGACGCTACAATGCTTTCAGGTGAGTCTGCAAACGGTAAATACCCACTTGAGTCAGTAACAACAATGGCTACAATTGACAAGAACGCACAAACTCTTCTTAACGAATACGGACGTTTGAACTCAGATACATTCGAACGTAACTCTAAGACAGAAGTTATGGCTTCAGCTGTTAAAGATGCTACTAACTCAATGAACATCAAATTGGTTGTTACTCTTACTAAGACTGGTCACACAGCTCGTTTGATTTCTAAATACCGTCCAAATGCTGATATCTTGGCATTGACATTCGACGAATTGACAGAGCGTGGATTGATGTTGAACTGGGGTGTTATCCCAATGTTGACTGAAGCTCCATCATCAACTGATGATATGTTCGAAATCGCTGAACGTAAAGCAGTTGAGGCAGGCCTTGTAGAATCTGGTGACGATATTGTTATCGTTGCAGGTGTGCCACTTGGAGAAGCTGTTCGTACAAACACAATGCGTATCCGTACAGTACGTTAATCTAACACAAAAACCTATCATTTCAGGCTGAAAAGCTTGAGTGATAGGTCTTTTTTTATCAAAATGAGATGGTATTTAGTAAATAGGAATGGGAAAAAACTGAAAATTATGGTATAATAGAATGAAAAGACCTTTTTAGTAAATTTTGAAAGAGTAAAACATGAGAAAAATTGTCATCAATGGTGGACGTCCATTGCAAGGTGAGATCACCATTAGTGGTGCTAAAAATAGTGTTGTAGCGCTTATTCCAGCTATTATCTTATCAGATGATATTGTCACTTTAGATTGTGTTCCAGATATTTCAGACGTTGCTAGTCTTGTCGAAATCATGGAGATTATGGGGGCGACTGTTAAGCGTTATGAGGATGTCTTGGAGATTGATCCAAGAGGTGTTCAAAACATTCCTATGCCTTATGGCAAGATTAATAGCTTGCGTGCTTCTTATTATTTCTACGGAAGTCTTTTAGGTCGCTTTGGTGAAGCTACAGTTGGACTTCCTGGTGGATGTGATCTGGGGCCTCGTCCGATTGACCTTCACTTAAAAGCCTTTGAAGCCATGGGTGCTAAGGTCAGCTATGAGGGAGATAATATGAATTTATCTGCCCAAGGCAAGGGGCTTCATGGCGCAAGTATTTACATGGATACCGTCAGCGTTGGTGCAACGATTAACACCATGATTGCTGCGGTTAAAGCTAAGGGACGCACTGTCATTGAAAATGCGGCTCGTGAACCGGAAATTATCGATGTTGCTACCCTTTTGAACAACATGGGGGCCCATATTCGTGGTGCTGGGACTGATATTATCATTATTGATGGTGTCGAGAAACTTCATGGAACGCGTCACCAGGTTATTCCAGACCGTATCGAAGCTGGAACCTATATTTCACTTGCTGCAGCGGTAGGAAAAGGAATTCGCATTAACAACGTTCTCTATGAACACTTAGAAGGGTTTATCGCCAAACTAGAGGAAATGGGCGTTCGTATGACGGTCTCAGAAGACAGTATCTTCGTTGAAGAACAGTCTGGTTTGAAGGCCATTAATATCAAAACAGCTCCCTATCCAGGGTTTGCAACCGATTTGCAACAGCCTATCACGCCACTTTTACTAACTGCCCAAGGTCGTGGAACCATCATTGATACGATTTATGAGAAACGTGTCAATCATGTCTTTGAGTTAGCAAAAATGGATGCGGATATTACGACTACAAACGATCACATTATTTACAACGGTGGTCGTAAGTTACACGGGGCAAGTGTAAAAGCTACAGACTTGCGAGCTGGTGCTGCACTTGTCATTGCTGGTTTGATGGCTCAGGGCCAGACTGAAATTACGAATATTGAGTTTATCCTTCGTGGCTACTCAGATATTATTGAAAAATTGCGTAGTCTTGGAGCAGATATTATACTCGTTGAAGACTAAGCCGTTGAGGTGATTATGAATATTTGGACCAAATTAGCAATGTTTTCTTTTTTTGAAACGGAGCGCTTGTATTTGCGTCCTTTCTTTTTTAGTGACAGTCAAGCGTTTTTCGAGATTGCTTCAAACCCTGAGAATTTGCAGTTTATTTTTCCCAGTCAAGCAAGTTTGGAAGAAAGTCAGTACGCACTTGCTAACTATTTTATGAAGAATCCTCTAGGGGTTTGGGCAATTTGTCTCCAAGGGAATCAGGAAATGATTGGCTCCATTAAATTTGAAAAAATCGATGAAATCAAAAAAGAAGCAGAAATTGGTTACTTCTTAAAAAAAGATTCTTGGTCACAAGGTTTTATGACAGAAGTGGTTACCAAGCTATGCCAGCTTTCCTTTGAAGAATTTGGTTTAAAACAATTATCCATCATCACTCATTTGGAGAATCAAGCTAGTCAAAAAGTAGCCTTAAAATCGGGCTTTAGCCTCGTACGACAGTTTAAGGGGAGCGATCGCTATACACGAAAAATGAGGGACTATCTTGAATTTCGATACATAAAAGGAGAATTCAATGAGTAAACACCAGGAAATTTTGTCCTATCTGGAAGAGTTGCCAATTGGGAAGAGAGTTAGTGTTCGCAGTATTTCCAATCACCTAGGTGTTAGTGACGGAACAGCCTATCGAGCTATCAAAGAAGCTGAAAATCGTGGCATCGTTGAAACTCGGCCACGTAGTGGAACCATACGAGTCAAGTCCCAGAAAGTGGCTATTGAGCGGCTAACCTATGCTGAAATTGCTGAAGTCACCTCCTCTGAAGTTTTAGCTGGTCAGGAAGGGTTGGAGAGAGAGTTTAGCAAATTCTCCATTGGGGCTATGACAGAGCAAAATATCCTGTCCTATCTCCATGATGGTGGTCTTTTGATCGTAGGAGACCGCACTCGCATTCAACTTTTAGCCTTGGAAAATGAAAATGCAGTCCTTGTAACGGGTGGTTTTCATGTCCAGGACGATGTCCTTGAGTTGGCTAATAAAAAAGGGATTCCAGTTCTAAGAAGTAAACATGACACTTTTACAGTAGCGACCATGATTAACAAAGCCCTCTCAAATGTTCAAATTAAAACCGATATTCTGACAGTTGAAAAGCTCTATCGTCCCAGTCATGAGTATGGTTTTTTGAGAGAAACCGATACAGTCAAAGACTATCTAGACTTGGTCCGTAAGAACAGAAGTAGTCGTTTCCCAGTCATTAACCAACACCAAGTGGTTGTTGGGGTTGTTACTATGCGTGACGCAGGAGATAAATCCCCCAGCACGACGATTGACAAGGTGATGACACGAAGTATCTTTGTAACAGGATTAGCGACCAATATTGCCAATGTCAGTCAACGAATGATTGCAGAAGACTTTGAGATGGTTCCCGTTGTCAGAAGTAACCAAACCTTGCTCGGTGTCGTAACACGACGAGATGTCATGGAAAAGATGAGCCGTTCCCAAGTTTCAGCTTTGCCGACTTTCTCCGAGCAAATCGGGCAAAAGCTTTCTTATCATCATGATGAAGTCGTCATTACTGTTGAGCCCTTCATGCTGGAGAAAAATGGTGTCCTTGCTAATGGAGTCTTGGCTGAAATCCTCAATCACATGACCCAAGACCTTGTTGTCAATAGCGGGCGCAATCTTATCATAGAGCAGATGCTGATTTATTTCTTGCAGGCTGTGCAGATAGATGATACTCTGCGGATTCAGGCTCGGATTATTCACCACACGAGACGTTCAGCTATTATTGATTATGATATTTATCATGGTCATCAGATTGTTTCAAAAGCAAATGTTACGGTTAAAATTAATTAGAATCTAGGAGAAAAAATGATAACTTTAAAATCAGTACGTGAAATCGAAGCCATGGACAAGGCTGGTGATTTCCTAGCAAGTATCCATATCGGCTTACGTGATTTGATTAAGCCAGGCATGGATATGTGGGAAGTTGAAGAGTACGTTCGTCGACGTTGTAAAGAGGAAAATTTCCTTCCTTTACAGATAGGTGTGGATGGTGCTGTTATGGATTACCCCTATGCCACTTGTTGCTCTCTCAATGACGAAGTAGCTCACGCTTTTCCACGTCATTACATCTTGAAAGATGGTGATTTGCTCAAGGTTGACATGGTACTGGGTGGTCCGATTGCCAAATCCGACCTCAATGTCTCTAAACTCAATTTCAACAATGTTGAGCAAATGAAAAAATACACCCAAAGTTATACTGGTGGTTTAGCTGACTCATGTTGGGCTTATGCGGTTGGTACACCGTCTGAAGAAGTGAAAAACCTGATGGACGTGACCAAGGAAGCTATGTATAAAGGGATTGAGCAAGCAGTTGTTGGCAATCGTATCGGTGATATCGGTGCAGCCATTCAAGAATACGCTGAAAGTCGCGGTTACGGTGTCGTTCGCGATTTGGTTGGTCATGGTGTTGGTCCAACTATGCACGAGGAGCCAATGGTTCCTAACTACGGTATTGCAGGCCGTGGACTCCGCCTCCGTGAAGGAATGGTACTAACCATTGAACCCATGATCAATACTGGTGACTGGGAAATCGATACAGATATGAAGACTGGCTGGGCTCATAAGACTATAGATGGCGGCCTGTCTTGCCAATATGAACACCAGTTCGTGATTACCAAAGACGGTCCAGTTATCTTGACTAGTCAAGGTGAAGAAGGAACGTATTAAAAAAAGGAGCTTAGCTCCTTTTTTTGTGTCAAATTTTATCAAAATAAATAAGCGTAGCAGACTTCTTACAAATTTATTCTTTTGTAGTAAAATAGGATTAGAATTTTGAGAAAGTAGGTAATTCGTTGGAGTCGATTATATTTCTAGTATCCGTTTTTTTAGCTGGTATCCTGTCCTTCTTTTCACCCTGCATCTTTCCTTTGCTACCTGTCTATGCTGGTATTTTACTGGATGATCAGGGAAATTCGAAAAGCTTTCGCTTTTTTGGAAGAGACGTTGCATGGTCTGGTTTAATTCGAACCTTGTGCTTTATTGCAGGAATCTCCCTTATTTTCTTTATTTTAGGATTTGGAGCTGGATTCCTAGGGCACATGCTCTATGCAGACTGGTTTCGTTATGCTATGGGAATAGTCATTATTCTTTTAGGGCTTCACCAGATGGAAATCTTGCATTTCAATAAACTGGAGATTCAAAAGACAGTCACCTTCAAACAATCCAAGTCTAATCACTATCTGTCAGCCTTTTTACTTGGGATAACCTTTAGTTTTGGTTGGACCCCTTGTATCGGACCAGTCTTAAGTTCAGTCTTGGCTCTAGCAGCTTCCGGTGGCAATGGTGCTTGGCAAGGAGCCGTGTTAACATTAGTATACACATTGGGAATGGCCCTTCCTTTCATTGTTTTGGCCTTGGCTTCGGGCTGGATTATGCCCTATTTTAGTAAATTAAAACCCCATATGATCCTACTAAAGAAAATCGGGGGAGCTTTGATTATTTTGATGGGATTATTATTAATGCTAGGGCAATTAAATGCCTTGTCAGGAATTCTTGGATAATTGGATAAAAGGAGAAAAAATGAAAAAAATTATTTTTGCTGGATTGAGCCTCATGTCTCTATTCTTGTTGATTGCCTGTGGTGAAAAAGAAACCAAACAGACAAGCAGTCCCAAACAACCTGCTGTACAACAAATCGCAGTCGGTAAAGATGCACCAGACTTTACCTTGCAGTCTATGGATGGCAAAGAAGTCAAGTTATCAGACTATAAAGGGAAAAAGGTCTATTTGAAATTCTGGGCTTCTTGGTGTGGACCATGTAAAAAAAGCATGCCTGAGCTGATGGAATTAGCTGCCAAACAAGATCGAGACTTTGAAATCTTGAGTGTCATTGCACCTGGTCTACAAGGTGAAAAAACAGTTCAAGACTTTCCAAAATGGTACCAAGAACAAGGCTACAAGGATATTCCAGTTCTATATGATACGCAAGCAACTACCTTCCAAGCCTACCAAATTCGTAGTATTCCAACAGAATACTTGATAGACAGTCAGGGTAAAATCGGAAAAATCCAATTTGGTGCTATTAGCAATGCTGATGCAGAAGCGGCTTTTAAAGAAATGAAATAAAGAAAAAATCGCGAAGAAAATCGCGATTTTTTTTTATAGTTTTTCATTGATGAAGCGGATAAATTGATTCCACCAAACCTTCAAAAAGAAGGCTTTTTCTACTTTCTTTTCAGAAACCATTTCAAAAGATGGTTTGTCGGAAGTGAGATAGCCCTGGCCAATCAAATCCTGATCATCATAGGTTAGAGTACCAACAACCTTGCCTTCTTCTAATGGAGCCATTTCTGATGTTGATTTCGGTGTGAATTGGAGAGCTGGTGTAGTACCGCTTCCGATGCGTTGGACGATGGAAATGTCTGACTTAGCGACAGCTGTCACATTATCTTCTTTACCATCCAGAACTGTTACTTTACTATCATTGTATGCTTCACCTTTCTGAACGACAGTTTTTAAGGCAAAGTTTGCAGAAATATAATCTAAAAGTGCAGAAGTTGCGGTAAAACGCGCATAAGGGTTGGTATCTTGTTGATCTGCATTTAAAACAACTGTAATAATACGCATCCCTTTCTCAACAGTTGTTCCCACGAATGAAGCACCAGCTTTATCAGTAGTACCTGTCTTTAGTCCATCAATACCACCACGATAGGCAGGCATTCCTTCCAACATATAGTTGGTTGAGTGGATTTCAAGTCCTGCAAAGGTAGAAGTTGGCTTTTTGGTGATTTCCAAAACTTGAGGATAATCTCGGATGAGGTTACGAGCGACGATTGCAACATCGTAGGCACTCAACTTGTTTTCATCGTCTTTTTTAGAACCAGGATAGATATTATCGCCAAGTGTCTCATTATTTAAACCAGTTGTGTTTACAATAGTTGCATCTTGAATTCCCCATTCAAGAAGTTTAGCCCTCATTTTGTCTACAAAGTCTTTCTCAGAACCAGCAATCTTTTCTGCTAGTGCAATCGCAGCACTGTTCGCGCTGGATACCATTGTAGCCTCTAATAGTTGTTCAACAGTATAATTTCGAGCTTCCATAGGGACGTTACTCGCCTCAGAATTAGTTGTAAGTTTGTAAGGATAGTCCGAAATATCAACAGGTGTAGATAGGCTGATAGTTCCTTGTTCCAGAGCTTCATAGACCAAATAAACTGTAACCAGTTTTGTAATAGAAGCAATTTCTACAGGTTGATTTGCATCTTTTTCATAGAGGATTTTTCCAGTTGTAGCCTCGACAGCAATAGCATGTTTAGCAGCAACATCAAACTCCTGAGCAGAAACGGTAGAAGCTGTTCCAAAAACAAAAAGTGTCATAAAAGATAAAATTATTTTTTTCATATTAGCTTTATTTTATCATAAAGAAAAAAAATATTCTCGCTTTTTTACTAAAGCCATCTTATCTTTTTCAGAAATATGGTAAAATAGAGAGAAGGAGGATACCTATGTTCCGTAGAAACAAATTATTTTTTTGGACAGCTGAAATTTTATTATTAACACTGATTTTCTATCTTTGGAGAGAAATGGGTGCCATCATTACTCCCTTCGTGACGGTTGTGAATACCATCATGATTCCATTTTTGCTTGGTGGATTTTTCTACTACATTACAAATCCAGTCGTTACTTTCTTAGAAAAGAGATGTAAGATCAATCGTCTAATTGGTGTCTTGGTCACTCTTTGTGCCTTGATTGGTGCTATCGTTGTAGGGGTCGTTTATCTCTTGCCGATTTTGATTAATCAGTTGACCAGCTTGATTATTTCTAGTCAAAACATCTATAGTAGACTACAAGATTTGATCATCGATTTGTCCATGAATCCAGTCTTCCAAAATATTGATATTCAACAAACAATTCAACAACTGAATCTCTCCTATGTGGATATCCTCCAGAATATCCTGAATAGCGTCAGCAACAGTTTAGGAAGCGTTCTTTCAGCCTTGTTTAGTACAGTTCTTATTCTCATTATGACCCCTGTATTCTTGATTTATTTCTTGTTGGATGGTCATAAGTTGCTACCAATGTTGGAACGTACCGTCTTAAAACATGACAAATTGAATCTTTCTAGCCTTTTAACCAATCTCAATACAACCATAGCGCGCTATATCAGTGGAATTGCGATTGATGCGGTTATTATTGGATGTTTAGCCTATATTGGCTATAGCGTTATCGGATTAAAGTACGCCCTAGTTTTTGCTATTTTCTCTGGAATCGCAAATTTGATTCCTTATGTTGGTCCAAGTATTGGCTTAATTCCAATGGTGATTGCCAATGTGTTCACGGATCCTCATCGTATGTTGATTGCGGTTGCTTATATGCTTATTATTCAGCAGATTGACGGAAATGTTCTCTATCCACGTATCGTTGGAGGGGTTATGAAAGTACACCCGATTACAATCTTGGTGCTCCTCTTACTGTCAAGTAATATCTATGGTGTCATAGGAATGGTCGTAGCAGTACCTACTTACTCTATTTTTAAAGAAATTACTAAGTTCCTAGCGAAATTATATGAAAACCATAAAGAAGCTCATAAAGAAGCTAAGGAATTGGAAAAAACAGAATCAAATTAAAATCAGGGAAACCTGATTTTTTTGATGAAAATACTATCTTCCAAACAAAATAAGTTTGAATTCATATTGCCATAAAGAAGCAGAAGAACAGGATTTGATAAGATTTAGATTAATTCACAAAATATGTGTAAAACACTTGCAATTTAGCAGAAATTTGATAAAATAGTAAGGAAAGTTAGACTGTATTGCCTACTGTCTATCTATAAAATATATTTTATTGGAGGCTTTTACTCAAATGGCAAAAGAAAAATACGATCGTAGTAAACCACACGTTAACATTGGTACTATCGGACACGTTGACCACGGTAAAACTACTTTGACTGCAGCTATCACAACTGTATTGGCACGTCGCTTGCCTTCAGCAGTTAACCAACCTAAAGACTATGCGTCTATCGATGCTGCTCCAGAAGAACGCGAACGCGGTATCACTATCAACACTGCGCACGTTGAGTACGAAACTGAAAAACGTCACTACGCTCACATCGACGCTCCAGGACACGCGGACTACGTTAAAAACATGATCACTGGTGCCGCTCAAATGGACGGAGCTATCCTTGTAGTAGCTTCAACTGACGGACCAATGCCACAAACTCGTGAGCACATCCTTCTTTCACGTCAGGTTGGTGTTAAACACCTTATCGTCTTCATGAACAAAATTGACTTGGTAGACGACGAAGAATTGCTTGAATTGGTTGAAATGGAAATCCGTGACCTCTTGTCAGAATACGACTTCCCAGGTGACGATCTTCCAGTTATCCAAGGTTCAGCTCTTAAAGCTCTTGAAGGTGACTCTAAATACGAAGACATCATCATGGAATTGATGAACACTGTTGATGAGTACATCCCAGAACCAGAACGTGATACTGAAAAACCATTGCTTCTTCCAGTCGAAGACGTATTCTCAATCACTGGACGTGGTACAGTTGCTTCAGGACGTATCGACCGTGGTACTGTTCGTGTCAACGACGAAATCGAAATCGTTGGTATCAAAGAAGAAACTCAAAAAGCAGTTGTTACTGGTGTTGAAATGTTCCGTAAACAACTTGACGAAGGTCTTGCTGGAGATAACGTAGGTGTCCTTCTTCGTGGTGTTCAACGTGACGAAATCGAACGTGGACAAGTTATCGCTAAACCAGGTTCAATCAACCCACACACTAAATTCAAAGGTGAAGTCTACATCCTTACTAAAGAAGAAGGTGGACGTCACACTCCATTCTTCAACAACTACCGTCCACAATTCTACTTCCGTACTACTGACGTTACAGGTTCAATCGAACTTCCTGCAGGTACTGAAATGGTAATGCCTGGTGATAACGTGACTATCGACGTTGAGTTGATCCACCCAATCGCCGTAGAACAAGGTACTACATTCTCTATCCGTGAGGGTGGACGTACTGTTGGTTCAGGTATGGTTACAGAAATCGAAGCTTAATTCGAGATTAAGTTCCCAGAAGAACAATTATTTAAGTCAGACACTAAAAGAATCTTGCTTTGCAAGGTTCTTTTTTCTTCTTCTTACTCTATTTGAAGTGCTTCTACTCTAGCAGTATAATCGTTTTTTTGGTATAATAAAAGTTATGGAAATCGAAAAAACCAATCGTATGAACGCCCTTTTTGAATTTTATGCGGCGCTTTTGACAGACAAGCAGATGAACTATATTGAACTCTATTATGCTGATGATTACAGTCTTGCTGAGATTGCTGAAGAGTTCGGTGTCAGTCGTCAGGCTGTCTACGACAATATCAAGCGGACGGAAAAGATTCTAGAAGATTATGAGATGAAATTGCACATGTATTCGGACTACATTGTCCGCAGTCAGATTTTTGACCAGATCTTAGAGCGTTATCCCAAGGATGACTTTCTGCAGGAGCAGATAGAAATTTTAACAAGTATTGATAATAGAGAATAAGTATGGGGAGTATAGTCATCTACAAAGGTATACCCTGTAAACTATTAGCTGCTGAGACTCCTTTTCCCACAAGGCTACAAATCCTCTCGTCTGACTCTATATCTCGAGCTCTTCAAGAGGGATTTAGCTGTTGGGGATATCCAAATGAGATAATGAAAGAAGTCACTCCAGAAGAACTTGTTTGTTTACAAGATTTTGGACGTTTTCCACCGAATTAATGAAACATAGGAGAAAAAAATGGCATTTGAAAGTTTAACAGAACGTTTACAGAACGTCTTTAAAAATCTACGTAAAAAAGGAAAAATTTCTGAAGCTGATGTCCAGGAAGCGACCAAAGAGATTCGTTTGGCCTTGCTGGAAGCCGACGTTGCCTTGCCTGTTGTAAAGGACTTTATCAAGAAGGTTCGTGAACGTGCAGTCGGGCACGAGGTCATTGATACCCTCAATCCAGCCCAACAGATTATCAAAATCGTTGATGAGGAATTGACAGCTGTTTTAGGTTCTGATACGGCAGAGATTATCAAGTCACCTAAAATTCCAACCATTATCATGATGGTTGGTTTGCAGGGGGCTGGTAAAACAACATTTGCTGGTAAGCTGGCTAATAAACTCAAGAAGGAAGAAAATGCTCGTCCTTTGATGATTGCGGCAGATATTTATCGTCCAGCAGCCATCGATCAGTTGAAAACACTTGGACAACAAATCGATGTCCCTGTTTTTGCACTTGGAACAGAAGTGCCAGCTGTTGAGATTGTTCGCCAAGGTTTGGAGCAAGCCCAGGCCAATCACAACGATTATGTCTTGATTGATACGGCAGGTCGATTGCAGATTGATGAGCTCTTGATGAACGAGCTTCGTGACGTTAAGGCCTTAGCCCAACCAAACGAAATCCTGCTCGTCATTGATGCCATGATTGGTCAGGAAGCGGCTAATGTTGCCCGTGAATTCAATGCTCAGTTAGAAGTGACTGGTGTTATTCTTACCAAAATTGATGGGGATACTCGTGGTGGTGCAGCTTTGTCTGTTCGTCACATCACTGGAAAACCTATCAAGTTCACTGGTACGGGTGAAAAAATTACAGATATTGAAACCTTCCACCCAGACCGTATGTCAAGCCGTATCCTTGGTATGGGGGATATGCTGACCTTGATCGAGAAAGCTTCTCAGGAATACGATGAGCAAAAAGCTCTTGAAATGGCTGAGAAGATGCGCGAAAACACCTTTGATTTCAATGATTTCATTGATCAATTGGATCAGGTGCAAAATATGGGACCAATGGAAGACTTGCTCAAGATGATTCCAGGTATGGCCAACAATCCAGCACTTCAAAACATGAAGGTGGACGAGCGTCAGATTGCGCGTAAACGTGCCATTGTATCTTCCATGACACCCGAAGAGCGTGAAAATCCTGATTTGTTAAATCCTAGTCGTCGCCGTCGTATCGCTGCTGGTTCTGGAAATACCTTTGTTGAAGTCAATAAATTTATCAAGGACTTTAATCAGGCTAAACAGCTCATGCAAGGTGTCATGTCTGGGGATATGAACAAGATGATGAAGCAAATGGGAATCAATCCAAATAATCTTCCAAAAAATATGCCAAATATGGGAGGGATGGATATGTCTGCCCTTGAAGGCATGATGGGACAAGGTGGAATGCCGGATATGTCAGGTCTCGGAGGAGCAGGCATGCCAGATATGAGCCAGATGTTTGGTGGCGGACTCAAAGGTAAAATCGGCGAATTTGCCATGAAACAGTCTATGAAACGCATGGCCAACAAAATGAAAAAAGCGAAGAAAAAACGTAAATAAAAAAGGAAAGCAGAAGTGCTTTCCTTTTTGGTATAAAATATGTGCTTTCTATGATTAGGCAATTTTCTTAATTGAAAAATGACTAAATAGAAAGAGAGATTTCAAAGCCTTGCATCCATTCGGATTTTACTGTGATTTCGATTTTTAAAGCATCTGCTAATTGTTTGACCAGATATAGGCCCATGCCTGTTGATTTTTTCCTTGTCTCTCCTGAATCACCTGTAAAACCTTTCTCAAAGATATGAGGTAAGTCACAAGCTTTAACTCCGCAGCCATTATCCCTAATAATCAGACTTGTACGTCCCTTGTCTTTTGATATATAAATATTGAGTTCGGGTTTGTCGGAGCTATATTTAATGGAGTTGGCTAGGATTTGAGAGAGGATAAATTCAAAACTGCGTTGATCGGTGTAGCAGATTCCTTGTATGTTTTCTACCTTAATCGTAAATTTCTTTTCTTTGAGCAAGGGATCAAAGTTTTCCAAAAGATCTTGGATACACTCTTCTAGGTCAAGGTATTCAAATAGAAAATCATTTTTCTCACTTTTCACCCTGTAGTAGAATAGGATCTGTGATACATTTTCTTGGATTTGCTTTTTCACATAGTCCAACTTAAAAGCTGTATCCTCAGGCAACTGGTCGCTTTGATTGTCCAAAAGGAGGGAAAGAAGCGACAGAGGGAGTTTAATCTCATGCGCCCATTTTTCAACATAGTCCTCATACTCGGCTAGTAATGAGTTGAGTTTTCCTATTTCAGCCTGCTTTTGATAAAGTGTATCTGCTATTTTTTCAATGCTTTCTTTTTCTGAGGCACTTGATAAATGCAATAATTCAAGCTCAGTATCCGTCTTGGGATTGGCTATGAAGGCTTTATAGGCAGATGATTTTTTTCTTTCTGTTTTTATAAGTAAGAATGATAGGATGAAAAAAAGCAGGACGGTGGCTAAAATATAGAGAAGGATGAGGGCTTGAAACATTCTCACATCTGAAAGCCAAAGCAGGACAGCTGTAAATAGATCAAATGCTAAGAGAACAAGTAACCAAGGCAGATAACTAGCTAGATATTTTAGATTATGTTTCATCTGGACTTACCTCTTCAAGCTTGTAACCAATACCTCTGACGGACTTGACTTGAAGGGCAATGCCAGCCTGTTTCATCACCTTTTTTAGCCTTGCAATGTTTACTTGTAGGGCATTTTCATCGATGAACTCAGTTGTATTCCACAGTTTCATACTTAGTTCTTCTTTTGTGACGACAGGAGCATTAGTAACCAATAAGGTTTCTAACAATTTCCCTTGATTTTGGGGGAGTAAAATCGAGTGTCCATTGATATAAAGGGTATAGGTCTGTCTATCCAGCAGAAAATTATCTTTTTCAAGCAAATTTTGTCTACCTTCATAGCGTTTCAAGATGTTTTCTATACGAGCCAAGAATCTTTCTTTCTTGAAAGGTTTTGTTAAGTACTCGTCAGCCCCTAATTTTAGGGCGTAAATCTCATCTTTTAGTTGTTCACGGGAGGTGAGAACCAATATGGGCACAGAGCGTTTGGATTTGAGATTTTTACAAATTTGAAAACCAGTTTCTCCTGGTAAATTCAAATCCAGTATGATTAGATCCGTATCGTATTGCAGCACTTGTTGGCTTGTATCTTTGAAGTCAGTCAACTTATCAACTTGATAATTCGCTTTCTCTAACAAGATGACAATTTCATCTCGAATCAAGGCCTCATCCTCAATAACCAGGATATGCTTCATATTGGTTCCTCCTTTTCCTATTTTATTCTATCTTATTCATCTCTTTTGGGTTCCATTAAGGACAACAAGTATTTGTTGCTATTTTTCTTTACAATTCTGATATAGATGACTTCAAAACCTGCTAAGAGCAGTACTATCAGCATGGCTGTGATAAATTTCTGCCCCATGACCATTCTTGCACTGGCTGGTACTATTCCTGTGAGGAGGGAGCCCACTCCGAAGCTACTACTGATAAGTGCAAGGGCTATTGGCAGACCGAAATACCAATTGATTTGCTTTTCTGAAGATTTACAAAGAGTTTCGTAGTTGGCTCCGAGATGGATCAAGGTTTGGTATCGTCTGTAGGATTGTCTTTGTCCCATCAAAAACTGAACGCCAATGATTGTATTTGCCACAACAAGGAAGATGATAGCCAGATAGATAGTGATATAGCTGGCAGAGATAATGTAAAATAATTGTCTTCCCATATTTTGTATATAGCTTTCATAGCCAAGAGAGGTTTGATCTAGCTTTTCATTCGTATCTGAGATAGCTCTCATCAAGCCTTTTTCTTTGACCAGCTCAGGAGCCAAGATACCGCTGACATAGTTCGAGTAGTGACCGTCTGTATAGTTCATAAAGACTTCATCTGGGACTATGAGGGCAACAGAGAGGGTGATTTCACGATCCGTTACAATCGGTAAAGACTCCACCTCTCCAATCAATTTCACCTCATTCCCCATGACGTTGATTTGAGGCTTCGTCTTCAGAACAGAGTTGACGAGACTTTCATCTGGGAGAAAATCTTTCCCCATATACAAGTAGGCTTCCTTGCTAGTTAATTCTAGAGGAGGGAGATTGGCAGCCTTTCTAAGTTCATTGTATTCGGAAACTGGTATGAGGTGGGAAGTAGTAGACTGTTTAAATCTTTGGAGCAAAATTTCCATGTTCTTGCTGCCTTTTTGCTTTTTCAACTCCTTGATGATCTCTTCGAAGGACACGGACTCGTGTTCTTTCGGTTTGCCTACTTTAATTTGCAGAATCTTTGAAAACTGTGATGCTAGTCCAGCAGCTTCAAGCTCTTTTTTAACTGTATTCACATCAAGATTTTCATCTGTATCCTGCTTGCTATTTCTAAATGTATAATCCAATACGTGGGTTTGATTGCCTAAATTGCCACTTGAAATAGCAACACCTGCTCCAAAGAGGCACAAGGCAGAGAAGATTAAGAGGGAGCAGATGGCCAGTATAGTTGAGCGCTGGATAACTAATTCCTGAATCTGTCTAAAATTATAGGCATGAAGTTTTCGATTGCTTCCAAGCTTAACCAAAAAGTCTATAAATAAACGCATACCAAAGAAGAGGAGGATAGTTCCTAGAGTCCCCAAGAAAACAGTGATGCCCATGGTTATGACACTCTCCCAAGCTCGTCCACTCATACCCATGTAATAGGCTGTTCCAAGAAGTAAAATCCCTAGGACGGAAGCAAGAAGGTACACACCCTTGGGGAGTAGTTTCTTCATTCCAGAGGGTGAATAGGCAAGCAGGTTTCCGATTTCCTTATTGGCTGTTTTTGCACTTAAAAGAACAAAAACAGCTAATTTTACGGCTAGGAAGCCGATGACTGTATAGAGTAGAGCTGTAGTAGATAGAGAAAATTGATGCTCAATAATTCCTAGTCCCACAATTTTAGCGGTTATTAGGCTGATTAGTTCTGAAATCAAGATTGAAATTGGAAGACCTACTCCAAGGGCAAGGACACTGTTTCTCAAATCCTCAAGGAGGAGTAGCAAGAACAGTTTGGTTCTTCGCATGCCTAATGTGAGATACACACCAAATTCATGTTTTCTTCTTTCCATCTGCATACTGCTTGCGAAGTAGACTAGAAAAAAGAGAATAAAGAGCGTTGCTACGTAAAGAATCGGAATCATGCTAAAGAGTTTATTTACAGCGTCACTTTCTATTTGTTTTAGAAAGATCATCACATCTTGATGTGACAAAGAAAGGATGATGTAAAAGGAGATAATAGAAAGAACCATGGAACTGAAGTACAAGCCATTATTTTTTCGATCTCTCTTGCTATTTCTTGAGACTAATTTAGAAAACATTGCCATCACCTCCAGCTAGGGCTGCCATGACCTTTAGTATTCTGTGGTAAAAATCTTCCTGACTTTCTCTTGGATAATCGCGTCGGATTTCATGGAATAGTTTTCCGTCTTGGATGAACAAGATGCGGTTGCAAAAGCTGGCTGCGACTGAATCGTGTGTCACCATGAGAATGGTGGTTTCTTCCACTTGATTCATTTCAGCTAATTTTTGCATCAAAATGGTCGCATTTTTTGAATCCAAAGCTCCTGTGGGCTCATCTGCAAATACAATCTTAGGGTCTAAAATCAAAGCACGCGCAGCAGCTACCCTTTGCCGTTGACCACCTGATAATTGAGAAGGGAACTTATCCAGGAGTTCAGAAATATCTAGATATTGGGAGAGCAATTCTAATCGAACCTTGCTTTCGTTGGCATCGACCTTGTGCAAAGACAAGGGGAGTAAAATATTTTCTTTGGCTGTCAGATTGTCCAAAAGCTCAAAATTTTGAAAGAGGTAACCAATTTCCTTGCCACGATAATCAGCTAACTGGTTCCCTTTTAACTGACCTAAATCTTTTTCTTGCATTTGAATGGAGCCGTCAGTTGGTTTGATGATAGTAGCGAGACAGTTAAGAAGGGTTGTTTTCCCAGAACCACTGCTCCCCATAATCCCTAAGAATTCACCTTTGACAACTTGAAAAGATATACCGTTCAAGGCTTTGGTGATATTCGGATCTTTTCCATAATGCTTTTTTAATGATTCTACTCGTAAAATGGTTTCCATGTGAAACACCTCCATCTTTTGTTACTTTCATTATAATATGAATCAGAGTAGAATAACACTTACGGATGATGTAAGAAATCTTTATCATTAGGTTATTGGATCTATACTTACTATATTATAGCATGGTTTCAGGGATTTAAAAAGGGGTGTTGAGAGTCGAGAAATTTTCTTAATATTGAAATTATAAAAAATAATACTACTGTAGTCCATGCTCCAGCAGTATTATTTATTATTTTATAGAAAATTCTATTCCCACTCAACGGTTGCAGACTCCTTGGGAATCGCTATATAATAGGCTTTTTAAGGAGTTAGTAATTCTTTGGTGGGGTTTTTGGTGGGAATGTTATTTTAAAATTGATTGGTTCCCGTTGAAATGTACTAAGCTAGAAGATGGAAAAGAAACATTAATAATTCCTACCATTTCATTAGTGATAACTTCATCAGCACCATCCCATAGATGTGAGTAGTGTTTCAAGGTGACTTCAGGAGAAGAGTGTCCTAAACGTTTTGATAGAATAAGTACAGAAACATTTAATTCATTAATTAACAGTGAGGCATGGCTGTGGCGGAGACCCTTTGCTTGGATAGGTTTTACGTGAGCAATCTTGGCGTACCTTTTAATAATTCTTGAGATTGTAGATTTCAACATAGGTAAGCCATCGTATGAAAAGATAAAATCGTTCTCGTGTCCTAGTCCAATCTTTTTTTGAGCTTCACGCCATTTTTTTAACACATCAATAGTATCTTTATCTAAACTAATCATCCTTCGCCCTTCTTTAGTTTTCGAATACGAATTACGTGTCCATTCTTTTTTGTTTTTAACAATAAGCATATGATGAACTCGTAGGCGTTGCTTATCAAAGTCAACATCATTCCATTGAAGGGCACAACCTTCATTTACACGTACGCCAGTCATGAAATATACCCAAATCATCACGAAGTTTAAATGTTCATATACATCTTCAATGTAAATTTGCGAAATAACAGCTTCAAATTCGCTCTTAGTCCAATATGGGACATTACTTTTTCCTTTAGGAATTGCATTAGATTGCTTAGAAATGTTTTTTTCCACATATCCCATTTGCAAAGCATAGTCCAATGATTTCCTAAACATGCCAAAGATGAGGCTAGCATATCCTTGTGAATATCCGGCACCACCCTCATCTTGACTAGTCAGTAACCATGTTCGAAACATCTGGACTTGTTCGAGTGTAATCGAACGAAGTGTAGTGTCACCAAAACGATCACAAAGCTGTAAAAGATTTTTCTCTCGAACTGAAAATGTGCTGTGCTCAACTGTTGTTCTATAATATGGAATATAATGTTCTTCCATAAATTGTCGATATTTCATCCGGTAGTTAGAATAACCTTGAGATTGTTGATATCCATATCTCAGCCGAGTTAATTCCTTATTTGCTTCTGCAGCTGAATTAAATGGATTTCCGTGTTGATCTACCCTTGATTTCTTTCGTATACGTTTCCCCGTAACTCTATCTTTACCAAATTCGGTTTGAATAAAAAATTTACCGTCTTTGTCTGTATAGACTCCAGGAAATTTAGTTTTCTGTTGATTTTTTGGCATTATTCCTCCTTGTGAAGTGAAACACCCAAAATTTCTTCAACAGCAGCGGTTGGGACATGCCCTAAACGTCGATTATTATAAAAGGCATATCCCTTTTGTACCATAATTTGCTTAGCTTGTCTAATAATTGAAATGGCAGTATAGGGATTGTAACCCATTTTAATTAAATCTTCTTTGTTCATTGTTTGTTTCATAATTAATAATCCTCTTGAAATTTCTAAATTTTATTGCGATAATAGAAGTAGGTAATAGATATTATTACTAGTATATTTTGAGTTTGTTTCTGACACCGACCAAAGTTTAGAAACAAGCTCTTTTTTATTTTTATTTAAAGTAACTTTCATATCCTTATCCTTTTGAAAATATTTGAATAGTAGTTGCGGTACATTTTTATAAATGTTCCTTGATATATCAACGTTTTTTGACACTGAAAAATAAATTTGCTATTAAAATAACTGCTAAATTTTTATTCCATCTCTAAATCTTTTTAAGATTCGTTTCAACATTTTATCTTCAAGTTTTTCTTTTGTATTTTCTGTAATTGTTTCATTGAAAATTTTATTTCGTTTTTCTAAAGAGTATGTTTTTAGTGGAAAAGTTTTATAAAAAGTTGTTGAAGGTTTTCTACGAGTGCCTAAACCATATTTTTTGGATTCTTCTAGTGAATGGAACATTACTCTTATTATTTCTAGAACTAGCCAACTTGTCATTTTTCCTAATTCATGTTTTGTTCCAGTATTTACTTCTTGGTATTGGAACCTTTTTAGGATTCTTCTTTTAGTCTCACCCTTATTTGTTTTTAAAAATCCTATTGGAAGAAATGCAATGATATCTTCATCAATTAAATCTGATACTGTGGTATTTGATAACTGATCATGAATAAATAATAAAAGTTCCGTTGTATAAAATTGTGGATTAGATTTCTTATAAATTTTCTTTAACATCTTTTCACATTTTATAGTTGCATCTATGATTATCTCTATATATCGAAAAACACCATCAGATATTAGAATCTCTAAATATTGAATAATCATTTCATCAGTTAATTGTGCTAAGTAATGGGAGTATAATTGCTCAGCTATCCTACTGCTAGTTAATTCGATTTCATATCTAAAGACCTCTAAATTTTTTAACGATGAATTTGTTTTACGGACTTGTTTGTTCTTTTTTGCTTTCTCAATTTTGTTATAAAAGATGTGTTTTTCTTTCTTATTAATCTCAATCGATACCATCGAAAACTTATCTGTATTTTTACTTGTTCTATGATTTTTTAAATCTATATTCTTTTCTTCTTCCGCAAGTGAACTTATTAATAATTGACGAGTTTGTAAAGATGGTAATTTATCAAAAGCAATTGTGAATGCTAATTCAATTTTCTTAAACCTAACAGAATTCGGATTATATTTGGTTTTAATCTTATAATCTCTTTCTAATTTATGTAATACCTCTTTTAATCTTAACTTAATCCCCTCAATGCCTGTAGTTTGAAAATTAGGAGAAGGACCGTTAAGTTGGATTGCAATATACCTCTTTCTGTAACCTACTTCTTTTAAGCTAATTGTCACTTTTCCTAAATCTACTGATTGAATTGTGATCTTAATTAATTCTCCTTGTGAGTTGTAATCTATAGATGCTGTGTCTTTAAATATTTGTTCATCAAAAACGTTAGGATCATAGGTTACTTTTGGGCTAAGAATTGAGACTACACAGTTATCAATACCCCAATAAGCTGGGGAAACTGAGAAACAAGATTTTATAAAATTTTCGTTTTGTTTCTGTGATTCCAGTAATTCTTTCTTCCTAAGTTCTCTATCTTCCTTTTGCCTTTCCTTTTCTTCTATTTCTTCACGAGACAAGGGAGGTCTCTTGACTACTTTACCATCTCGTTTATTTCTTTTAGGTCTTCTTACCATGTATATTCCTCCTTGTTGTTAAATCTGTAATGAAGATGTACTTCTAAAATGTAACTTTCTTTAAAATTAAACCTCCTTCTTTCTTATATTGGTTAGTATGCCATAAATCTTTCCAAAAACGCCTGTAAAAAAAAAAAATGGAAATTTTTTTTAAAAACAAAAAAAGCACTCAGTTTTGAGTGCTTCAAAAACGCGTCGTAACAAGGTTTTGAAGAAAAAAGTAGGTTCTTACCTACTTTAATTTTTTTAGTTTAGAACAAGAATGTTAAGAAAGAAATTAATACTTTCAGTACGATATTTTATTGATGTGACAAGGTTTTGAAGGAAAAAGTAAGTTTTTATCTACTTTATTAATTTTTAAAAAAATTTTTTTTATTCTTCATTTAAATTTAGGATGTTGAGAAAAAGATCAATAATTTCAGTACGATTTTTATTGAGTTGGATTTTTTCAATTAAAAGTTGAAGATTATCATCTGAAGTTTCAGAAAGCGGTCTAAAAAAATCAGAAGGATCTATATCCATGGCAGATAAAATTTTTAGTAGAGTATCGACAGATAAGTTTCTTCTATTGTTTTCAATTAAATTAATAAAAGGCAAGCTAAGATCACTTTTTTCGGCAAGCTCTTGCTGAGTTAGCTTTTTACTTAGTCGATATTCTCTGACTAATTCTCCAATTTTCATTCTAAAATTCTCCTTTTAATAATTGTATATATTTTTTGTTGATTTTTATATAAACAATAGTATTTTTATAACGTTATTTTATTTACAATAGTTAACAAAAATGGTATAATAAGGGCGTTTATAATATTATATGAAGGGCTTGGATTTGGGGCAGATACGCTTCAAATTTTATGTGGGCAAAAATGAATTCAAAAACAAGTAAAAATAATAAGAAAAAAATACCCCTTGCTCTGGCGGCAGGAGTTGCTTTAACAAGTTTTTCAACACTATCTGTACAAGCAGATGAACAAGTTGATGTAACATCAACGGACAATACAGTAGCTGAAGAAAAACATGTACAAAATTCGCCTACAACATCCATCCCTCAAGTTAAGGGTGTTGAAGTTTCAAATGGAACTGCTCTTGTGACCAAAACTCCAACTGAAGCTGTTGTTGAAGAAGCGAAAACAATTAAAGAACAAGCTGACCAAGCTGTTGAAGCTCAAACTCCTGTTGTTGAAGAAGCTAAGAAACAAGAAACTGCAATTGCTGGGGCAGAAGATAGTGCTAAACAAGCTCTTGAACAAGCTGAACAAAAGAAAAAGGCTGCAACTCCTGAAGCGATTGAAGGAACAAAAAATGCGATTGATGCTTCTAAGAAAGAAGTGACTACGCAAACAGAAAAAATTAATTCTTTGAAAAATCAACAAAATCAGATTCAAGGAAAGAAAAATGCACAAGAAGCTGTTGTTAAGGATGCTACGGAAGCTACAAACAATCAAGCTAAAAAGGTTGCTGGTGCAGAAAAGAAAGTTCAGAACGCTCAAGATGTCCTAAATGGAACTGGCGCTGACAAGGTTATCAAAGAAGAGAAAGATGCTAAGAAAGACCTAGAAGCTAAAAAAGCTATCGTGAAAGATGCTAAGAAAGCTCTTGAACAATCACAAGATGCGGATGCAAAAAAAGCTCGCAAACTGAATGATGTAAAAGAGCTTGAAGTAGGACAAAAGACTGCTTTTGACCAAGCGACTGACGCTCTTTCAAATGCAACTAAAGCTAACAACGAAGCTACATCTAAACGTAATGCCGCTAAACAAAACAGAGACAACGCCCAAGCTGTTCTTGATGGAACTGGCACAACAGCTATCCTAGATGAGCGTAAAAACGCACAATCTGATTTAGCTACTAAAGAAGCGACTCTTGCGGATGCTACTAAAACTTTAGATAATGCTAAAAATGCAGATGCTAAAAAGGCGGAGGATGTTGCTGAATTAGAAAAAGCGAAAACAGATGCAGAACGTACAAGTGCTTCTACCGCAAAAACTCTTCAAGATGCGACTGACGAAGCAAATGAAACTTCTTCTAAACTTGGTGTAGCCCAACAAAACAAGGATAATGCCCAAGCTGTTCTTGATGGAACTGGCACAAAAGCCATCCTAGATGAGCGTAACAATGCCAAGTCTGACTTAGCAACTAAAAAATCAGAGTTTGAAGATGCTACTACAAACTTGGACAATGCTAAACGTGCAGATGCGAAAAAAGCAGAACAAGTTGCTGAAGCTACAACTAGCCTAAAAGGAGCAACTGCAACACTAAAACAAGCAGAAGATACCTTCACTGATGCTCAAACTGCCGCAAACCAAGCTTCTGACGAGTTGAAGAATAAGAAAAAGGCTGAAAAAACAGCTCAAGAAGCTTTGGATGCTTCTAAAGGGAAAGTAGCTGGTGTTACAAATGAGCGTAACAATGCAAAATCTGACTTAGCAACCAAAGAAAATGCTCTTACAAATGCTACTACAAACTTGGAACGCGCAAAAGGCAAAGATGCTGAAAAAGCTGAACAACTTCGTTTGTTGGATGAAGCTAAAACTCAAGCTGAAGATGAAGAAGCTAAAACTAAAAGAGCTGAAACAAAAGCTCAAGGTGGCGCAAACCTCGCTTCAACTAATCTTCAAAACGCTACCGCAGATGAAAAAGAGGCAAAAGATAGCCTTGCTTCATCAGAAAGTCGCTTGGAAGGTGTTACAAACGAACGTGACGATGCTGAGACTGATTTAGCAACTAAGCAAACCAAAAAAGAGGATGCTGAACGCAAGTTAAAAGATGCAAAAAACACAGATGCTCAAAAACGTTCTGACATCCAAGAGTTACGCACTCTCAAAGGTCAACAAGAAGATACCAAGCGCACAACTGCTCAAGAATTGCTTGACGCAACAACTGCCGCTGAAAACGCTGAAAATGCGAAGAATGAAGCGGATAAAGCTGTTGATACTCTTGAGAAACAAATCGCTGCCATTAAGAACCTGACCATTCCTCAATTGCCACAAAATGTTATTGCGGCATACAAAACTTACTTGAGTGATGCTAGTGAAGCAAACAAACACGCCTTGAATAACGCTATTCAAGCATGGTACAAGGGTGGCAAATACGATTTTGGAAGTCGTCAATTCGGATGGTCTGACAGCTTAAAAACAACTGTATTTAAAGGTTGGACAAACAAAAATATTGTCCTACCAATTGACGACACAGTTGTAAATCTTGATAATCCAACAGATGAGCAAATTCAAGCTCTAAGTCATTATTACGCTCTTCTTGCAAATAACCTCCAAGACCAAATTTGGGGAACACATAACTTCATCGTTACTAAAGAGTCTGTTCAAGGAATTAAAAACATTGCCAAGAACTATGCCAATGAAAACAAACCTTACAACAGCGGACATAGCCACACAGCTTTAAACAACCACGGAGTAGAAGCTGTTAAATATAATGGCGAAGTAATGAACTACACAAACACATTGAGTAGCACTTCTCCTTTAGAAAAAGCTCCTGATACTGAAAAAACTCATAAAGCAACCATGTCTCAACTTTACCGTGAGGTTTATGATTCGGTTCTTGCGTTTATGACAAATGATATTCATGCTAATTTTGGGCACATGAAAGGAATGGTGGGGCGTGTTCAGCCAACCATTCAAAGTGCAGTTGGTGGTAACATTAGCTACACGAAAGATAACACAGGTCGGATGCACTTCGTTAAATTTGCAGGGAAAAACGCTCGTATTATCATCGAACGAGACCCAGAAACAGGTCAAAAAACAGAAACTTATGTGGATGAATATTACCAAAACGGTATTGCCAAACCACTTCCAACTCCATTTGACACCAGCAAGATGGAAGAAGACTTGGCGCAAGCTAAGAGAACTCAAACTTCTGCCCTTGCCACTCACAACAACGCCCAACGTCGTTTAAGTGCTGCTAAAGATGCAGATGCTACTGCAAAATCTGAACTTGAAACAACTACAAGTCGTCTCAACACCTTGTTGAATACACAAGATTTGACTCCTAATGCAGAGCGTGTTCTTAATACTGCTAAGTCAGAATTAAGCCGAGCTGAATTGCGCAATACAAACGCAAGCACTGCTTATAAAAATCTTACAAAAGAAATTGAAACTAAACGTGCAACTCACGAACAGGCAGAAAAAGCTTTATCTAAAGCAACTGTCGCAAATAAAGTTGCACAAGAAAGTCTTGAAAAAGCAACTACTGCACACTACAACGCTGTTAATAAACTAAACAGCATTAAGGATGCTATTAAGCGTACCAAAGCGATTAAGGATTTAACTCCTGATGCTCAAGCTAAGTTTGATACTGCTAAAGCAGAACATCAAGCCGCTGAAAAACGACTTGCAACTGCTGAGAAAGCTTTGACTGACCTTAATAACGAGATCAACACAAATAGTGATGCTCTCAACACAGCTAAGTCAGAATTGCGCCAAGCGGAACAAACTGACAAGGATGCACAAGCTACTCTCAAAGAAGCAACTTCTGTTAAGAACAATGCTTCTAAAGCACTTGATGCCGCAAAAGATGCTCTTTATAAAGCAAATGCGATTAAAGAGTTGACTCCTGAAGCTCAAGCTACATTTGACCAAGCAGAACTAGCCTACAATACAGCTAAAACTCGTTTGGAAAATGCGAAAACTGCCGTCAACAACCTAAACGCTGACCTTGCAGTGAAACGCCAAGCTTTGGCAGATGCCGTTCAAATTTTGAAAGACGCTGAAAAAGCTAACGATACTGCTCAAACTAAGAAAGCTAACGCAGAAAAAGCACACGTTAAAGCAACAAGCACGCTTTCAAACATCCAAAACGCTCTTGCTTCACTCCTTGCAATTAAGGATTTGACACCTGAAGCACAAGCCAAATTTGACCAAGCAACAGTAGAGTACAAGGCTGCTCAAACTCGCTTGAAAAATGCAGAAACAGCCGTTAAGAACCTGAACGCAGGATTGCAAGAAAAACGCCAAGCTTTGGCAGATGCTATTCAAAAGCTTGAAGAAGCTGAAGCTCTTGCGAAAGCGACACAAGCTGAATTGGAAGTAGCACAAGCTACTTATCAAAAAGCTGAGGATGAGCTTACAGCTACTCGCAAAGTGATTGCAGAGTTGGAGGCAACTAAGGACTTAACTCCTGATGCTCAAAAAGCTTATGACCAAGCTCTTGAAGCTGAAGCACTTGCAGAAAAACGCTTGTCAGATGCTAAATTGGCAGTTAAAAATCTAACTGCTGATGTGAAGACTAAACAAGAAGCTTTGGACAATGCGCAAGCTGAACTTGCACAAGAAGAAAAAGCTCTTGAAGCACTCAAAGCAAAACAAGCCGAAGAGGAAAAAGTTCTAGCAACTATTCAAGCTCAGCTAGACGACTTGAAAGCTCAAGAAGAAGCTGTTCGTGCAGAGATTGCTAAAATCGAAGACAGCATCAAAGAGATGGAAGGTCTTCTTGATAGCCTCATCCACGCTTCTGAAAACTACGAAGTTGCAAAAGATGAGTATGAAAAAGCTTTTGAGGCTCACCGCCTAGCTCTTCAAACTCTTGAAGCAGAACAAGCGAAACTAAACGCTCTCCTCCAAAACCAATTGGATGCCAAAGCTCAGTATGAGGCTGTTCTACTTGCTTATCAGAAGGCATATAATAAACCTCAAGAATCATTGAATCATAGACATGATTCTAAAGTAGAGAATATAGAACATAAACTGCTAACAGACAAACTTAGAACTGCTCTAAGTAATCCAGCTTATATCTATGTTGGAAATAAACCTAGATATGGTGTTAATACAACTTTACCAAATACAGGTTCAGAGAATAGTTTGTTCTTGATTGGCTTAGGAGCTATGTTCATGGGATTATTTGGAATAAAATTGCGGAGAAAAAGTGAGTAATATTAAGAGCAATCTATAAATATATTTATAGGCTGGAGGAAATAGAACCTTTTAAGGTAATCTACTTCAGCCTTTTAATTTAATAATAAAAATAGGAGTATACGATGGATAAAGAGCAATGGATTGAAATATTTACAGAAATTAATGACCGTGTACCAACAGAAGAAGAGATTCAAGCTGGATTTCAGGAAGGAGAAATTACAGAATCAGAAAAAATAGATAATTCTTTTGAATCTACACAATTTGACTCTCAAACGAGAAGTGATGAAGATTTATCTCAAAGAGTTGAAGATGTACAAGATAAACAAGAGTTCAGTAATGATTATACTTTTTGTAGTTCATGCGGAGCAAAGAATTCTGTTAATGATGAAAGATGCATGAATTGTAAAAAAGCTTCAAAACAGACAAATGACAATGTTTTATACTCTACATTTAAAAATAATAGTTTATTTAGATATCTAAAACACTGTTTTGATACGCAAAGATGGGGAATTATAATTTATTTCGCTATAGTAATATTTTTTGAATCAATCAACTCTCTTGGACTAGGTGGTCTAATATTTGTATTATTTACAGTATTTTTATTATCAAATACCGGTCAATCATTAATTTGTTGGATTATTGGAGCGAAGAGGATAGAAAGAAGTGATTATCAAGAAAAAGTTCAACAGCCTGTCAATGAGATTATTCAAAAGGCGCGTCAAAAAGGTTTAAACTTACCGGATAATATTGAAATTCGCATGATTCATAATGATGTTCCTGCTGCTTACGCTATAGGAATGAACAAAATTATCGTTACTGATAGTTTACTGGAAAATCCATATTTTTTAGAACCAAAAATTATGTTTGAGCTCCATCGAATCCATAATATGGCTCCAAATCTTTTACCTGTTCTAGTTGGTTCAAATTTTATTTTAATTTTTGTTTTACTAATTTTATTAATAACAACACTATTTGGAGGCTTTAAAAAAAATTATGGAGACAGCAGAAACTCATTTTGGTCAGGAAGTTCAGAAGCAAAAGAGGGAGCTATTCTATTTTATGGTTCTATAATATTAATAGTTGCATTAATAAGTTTCTTTTTAATGTTTGTAAAATCGGTTGTAAAACGTGATGTATATCTTTCAGACCAGTATATGGCTACGATTGGATGTGGCGAAATTCATTGTTATTATATCGATAACATATCTGAACAAGATGGGTCATTGGCTAAAGGATTTTGTGAGTTAGGATACCCGTCAAAAGATAAACGAATTAGTATTTTACAAAATAATTATAATGTAAGATATACAGGGGTGTAAGGTTATGAATAAAGAAGAATGGCTATCTCAGTTTGAAGAGAAATACAATAGAAAGCCAAGTCCGGCAGAGTTTATTGAAGCAAAGAAGAATCATGAGTTTAATGTAGAAAATAGTAAAGATATAGAGGTTAATAATGTCGAATCTTCTTCCCTATCGGTGGAAGAACTAGATAGTGAGATAAAGTTATCCGAAACTTATCTGGATAAAAAAGATTTAGAGAAAACTGATTCTGAAAATATCACTGTTAATGAGGAAAATGTGCAAGAACATAAAAAAGAAATAGAAGAAGATAAGATTTTTTGTGTTAAATGTGGTAAACCAAATTTTAGAACAAGCGATTACTGTGTTTCTTGTGGTTCTAGAGTTAATAATTCTAGCACAATGAATTCTTTTATATCAGATGTTTCAGAAAAGTTCTTCACAGTTAGTTCTATAGCTGGGAAAAAGACCAAGGAATTAACTAAATCGTTACAAGTAAATACACAGATTTATACAGAGAATAAGAAACGTGAAAAACTTCTCTTGGCATTAGGCAATGCATATTACAATAGTAGGGAAACTAGGTTGGATGATCCTTTTGCAGAACTAATTGAAGAAATACATAAAATTGATATTTCTATAGAACAATTGAGAGATTTCGAATAAAGAGAAAGATTAACAGAATGAAATTTTTTTGGAAGATGTTCATAACCTTTTTAAGTATATTCTTTGCTATCAATATTTCTAATATATATGCGGACGAAACTGGCCCTGTGGTAGTGCAAGCAATTGTTCAAGAAAATTACACGCAAGAGATTACAGTACTTTTAGTAAAACCAGATACAGAAGAAGTCGTAAAAACTCTAAAAATCAATAAAAATAATAATTGGGTTCAAGAGACTAATATTCCACTAGGTGAATATAAAATGAGAGTATACGGTGAAGGCTTAGTTGCTAGATCGATAACACAACTTAAGGCAACATATATGGTTAAAAAAGTTATAAAGAATCCTTCAGTGCGTGAGAAACCATGTTTTGTTGTTATAGAGGGAGATAAAAAATTTATATCTACTTACTATGGTCTAGTTGATTTTCAGAGAAAAGACGGAAGCTACTTAAAGGGAAATTATACTAATGATGAACTGGACAAGTTATATCAGGAAGCTATAGGAACTCAGACTGGTATGTTCGGTTCCAACAAAGAAAATAAGTCTACTACAGAGAAAGAATCTACAGAAAATACAACAAGTAAAGAAACGGAGCTAAAAGAGAGTAACGAAAACATAGAAGAAGTTGATAAAATTGATGGACGCGATTATAGTAGCAAAATGCTATCAAATGAAATGCAACTCATTATTTTTATAGTTTCAATCGTATTGCTATCTGCAGTTTTTATTATCATTACATTTTTAAAAAAGAATAAAAAAATTTAAGTATTTTTTTAAATAGGTCTCACAAGAAGTTCTTAATGGATAGAATCGTGGTTTTATACTTGTTTCTATGAGACCATTTGTTTGAAATAAAAAGTTCTATAATTCCTACAGTTATTTTATCAATTGTAGAAGTTATAGAACTATTTTTTTACGATAAAAATATAATGATGTTTGAAAATTTTTAGTTTGCTTGTGCGATTAACTTATATGCATAGGATTTTTGAAACTCTTCAGGTCGATTGTGTCCGAGAGCACGCGATACAATTAAACAAGCCTTCCTATCAAGGACAACGCCTTTTAATTCTCCTCGTAGATAAATTTTTTCCTTTTTATCTTTGATATCTTTGGGATCTCGCGCGACAAGAAGATAAAGACGTTTTGCGTATTCTGCACGATATTTATGAGGTTTTAAAGCAGATGGAACTTGAAACACACGCTTTTTACCCGCTAGTTTAAATTCTTCAACAAGCCTCTCTAATTCTTCTTTGTCTCGTGTAATAATCGGAACCCATCGGTCTCGTGCTCCTTTGGATTTATGCTTTTTACCAATAATTTTAAGATAGTATCGACCATCTTCACGTTGATGTAGAGAATCACCTGTAATAGCTTTTAATTCGTTTTTACGTAGCCCAGTGGCCGATACAATTGAAAACCAGCGATTATTTGTTTCTTCAGACATCCTGTCGTCATTAGACTTCAAACGATTATTCTTTTTGGCGGCTCGATATCGAATATCTGTTGCAACAAAAGCAGTAGAAGATACACCTAAGACTTTGGCTAATGCTGCTTTATAGGTTGACTGGGTTGGAGCAGAAAGTCCTAATTTCTTACAACGTTCTAAGTATTGATTTACTAAGTCAATCCATCCCTCAATATCGTTAGATTTATCAAGAGCTTCTAAATCTTCGGCAGTAGTTATTGAGGCAACAAAGGAAGAGAATCTGCTCCAGGAACCAGCGTAGTTATGAAGAGTTCGGTCTGTATGGATTAAATGAATGTCTTCTCCCGTTTTTTTGGATTCATTTCGCTTGATACCCTTTCCTTTTTTAAAGCGCGTGACTAAATTAGTCAATCCTTTTGATTGGACGAATTGTTTCCGACCCTCAAAAGTTGTTAGAGAATCTATCTGTTGTTTCTTAGCTTTCTCTTTAGCTTTTCGTCGTTCAGCACGACTACGTTTCTTCTTTGCCATCGTTCTTTCCTTTCTATAGTAGATAATGTGCTTTTAAAGAAGATCTTAAGAAAATTCTTAAGGTCTTTTTAATTCAAGTTGAAGTAGTGCAGTGACTTAAGCTTATATTCACTGATGTAGTATCTTCCCTTTGCTTAGGGCGCTTCTTAATTGATGGCTAAGAAGATAACCAAGTCATTTTACAACATGACAAGTTGACTCAATTCAAATAAGATGTAGAGTTCCATCTTGCAGATAAAAATCTGTTGTTTTTTTTTGTTAGTCTTTTTCAGGTTTAAATGCTCTGAATTTAGCGACTGAGCTAAGCTAGTTTTTGTATTTGATTTTTAGACTTTTGTTATTTACTTTAGTTTTTATACTTTGATTTTTTACTTTGTTATGATCAAAAAATTTTTTTAACTGCTGTTGACATTACTTTTATTATCTATACATTTATTTTTTACTGGTAAATGAAATACAAAAATTGGTTCCTGTTATTTACTTTCGTTTTTTACTTTTATTCTTTACTTTGTTACGATCAAAAAATTTTTTTTAAACTGCTATTGACATCTCTTTTATTATCTATACATTTATTTTTTTTTAGTTAATGAAATACAAAACTGGTTCTTTCCTAACCCAGCTTAAACCTACTGTTTCCACGATAGCTACCTCCTTTCAAACATAAAAAACGTAGCTATATTAGTTACGTCTCTACTCAATCAATTATCTTGATATTATTAGTATGCCATAAATTTTAAAATAAAAAAATTAGGATAAGATTTTTTACGTTATTCACTTTTACCTAGTACTGTGTGTTTAGCGTGACTTACACATACGTTCCTGTCAACGCTAAACACACAGAAAAATCAGAATCGCAAAAAAATTGAGGGATGAGAGAAAGAGGAAAAACTACAAAAAAAATTAATAAGAGAAACAACTTATGTATCGTTTTTTCTTAATTATTTTTTTTTATTTTGGAATTTATGGCATACTAAAATTATAATAATACTTACGGAGGAAACCACTATGTTTCTAAAATATTATTCACTCATTAACTATATTCTCTATAAAAATCGCAGAGAATTCGAAAACTCATTTGATTGCTACCCCAAAAAGACAGTGTATGAGTTCCATATCAGGGAGTCTACAGGAGGAATGAAAATTAGACAAAAAGAACATAATGCAATTCATGTTAGCCTATTTTCTAATAGTGGAAGTTATATTACACTTTACTTAAGGAATTTTACGCCAGAAGATTTGGTGGCTGTGATGAATTCATTAATCAAGCAGAAGAAAGAACTTGGATATGAGCGGTTGATTTGCTTGTTATCAGAGCTCAAAAATGATGAACGCTTAAGTTTATTGATGAAGTTATCCAAAATGAAATAAACATACTGGGACCAAGCAAACTGCACCCCAAAAGTTAGACAGAAAAAACTAACTTTTGGGGTGTAGTTCAGTCCCTCTTCCTTTAAAAATCCGAATCATCATTTTTATTTCAAATAAGGTAGTGATTCGGTTGATTTATATTGCAATGTAGTGAAATTTAGAATTTCAGAAATCGCTTTGAATCAAGGTCTATACCGTCTAGTGACGTGTAGTGAATCCCTATTTTACTTCTATAAATAACAAACAGGGCAGAGCATTGTATCATATAGAAATTTCAATGTTCTTAAGAGGTGGAACTAGTCAGTCCGCTAAGTATAATAAGAAAAGTAGAAAATCCTATAAGGATATTGACGATCTAGTCGATTTTGATAGACCTGTTCACATAGTTCCCCATATGTTCCGACATAGTTTTGTTTCAGTCATGGCTGATAAGATTGTAAGCCTAAACGTTATTAGAGAGTTTGTAGGACATTCAGAAGATAGTAGAGATATAGAAAAAATCTATCTTCATGTCATGCAAAAAGGAAAACATAAAATTGAACAAGCCATGATAGATTTAGCTAAAATCATAAAATGAGTAATAGTTGTGGTTATTGATTCAGTTTCATTAAAAAAATGATATGATAGTGATATAAAGTATCAATTAGGTGTAGGTATGATAAATAGACAAGCTAAGAAGTTTTTTGATTATTATTTAAAAATAGTTGCAACAGAAGAATATCAATCTTATTATCAAAGACATGAGCAGGAAGGATTAGAATTTCATAAAAAGTGCATTGAAGAAAAACATCCCGAATGGAGGACACGGACAGACTATTTTGATGAATTCTCAATTGGCGAGTTTATTATTTTAGATACACTTTCAAATGAGGGTGTTAATAAATTAACGAAGCGTTTATATTCGTTGCCAAAGTCGAAATTTAAAGTGAAAAATTATTATAAAAAACCTACTATATTTAAAAAATACGACTATGTCCATTTAGAATATTTAAGGCATGGAGTCGGAATTTTTGCTGAAATTGAGATAATTGGAGATAATTTTTTCAGCAGTATTGAAATAAGTTGGGCGACGGTAAATAATTATTATGCTATTTTTCAATATAGATTTCATTTAAAACAAGTATTGACAGAGTCTAATCTTCAATTATTTATTTCTGATAATATCAAAAACTTGAGTAAAAAAGATTACATTAATTGGTATATTCTGGATGATGAGGACGATAAGCTTAATTATCTATCTATTGATCAGATGACAAATGAACTTCCTTCTTTGATATGTCAACATTACATAACTACGTTTTTATATAGCGAAAATGGGAAAATGAACAAATTAATTAATCTAACAGTTGCTTTTCGAAAAGACAAAGTTGATATAGATAAAATATACTTCGGGGATATTAGTTATAGTCTATATAATAAAAAAGGCAATTACTATATTTCAAATAGTTTTAATGATAGTGATTATGTTCTATACTCAGGAAATAATTTCATTCCTAGATTTAGTATTTTAGGGTCTATATCACAATATGGGAACGAGCTCTATTACTTATTATTTGGAGAGCGAGAGCTTCACATTTTTGAAAGAGATTTTTCGAAATATGTATCAGGAAGAAAGAACATAATGTTTAATAAGAATTTTTTAAACCTTTTGAAAAAGATACAAAGCCTATCGGAGTCAGAAAACAGAATAGATATTTCTAATTTTAAAAAAGACTTTGAAGATTCTTGGACTATATTTGTATCAAATGACGAAGTTCAGCTAGAAAATTTATTTCATAAAAATTTGTCATATTATCGAAATGTAATTAAAGAAAATTATTCCTATTTGAATATGCTTACTGAGATAAATTACACAAAGACAAATACCATAAGTTCTATCGTTGCTACGATAGTCTCCATCATTGCTACCATTATATCTGTTATTGCACTCCTAAAGTGATATAATCAGTTAAAATTCAGTTATTTTACTAAAATTAAAAGAAAAAAGCCTTTGAAATGCTGATTTCATAGGCTTTTTATATATCTAATCACTTCACTTCTATAAAAAAAATAAATAATTTCTATTTTAGCTGTTAGAAACGTTGGTACATCAATGTTTTTAGAATGCTACATAATAAAAGGTAGAGTGAATGGTAGAGTAGTAAAAATAGTTGTTATCCTAGTTGATTAAAAAAATCTCTGATTTCCTCATCTTTTATAAAATAATATATAATTTTCCCCTCTCTTCTAGTATCCAAGATGTTTTGATTGGCTAGTTTACGAAGATGGTGGGAGGCAGATGCCATACTGAGATTTAGTAAACAGGCTATATCACAGACACAGAGTTCTTCAACAGCAAGGAGATAAAAGATGATATTTATCTGTTTATTATCGGTAAACTTTGATAAAATACGAAGTGATTTTTGGACTTTTTCCTTTTCAAGGTAGTTCGTTGCGGTTGTAACATTTTGTTGATTTATAATATTCACTTGGCATATACTATCTTTTTTCATAATTTTTTCTCCTAGCCGAACACAGTCCTTAGTATGTTAAAGCTGTTGTTTTCAATCAGGATATACATCCCCAATCCTAAATAAACAACGGCAATAAACCATCTGCTATATTTTTCCAAAGTTTCTCCAACAGAAGGGACTTGTGCCAATTTTTGGGCAGAAAAAACCAAGAGATAAATCATGACTAGAAAAGTAAGTAAAGCCACTATCAAATTCGCTAAATTTAAGGTAATAAAATATGGGACAAAAACACCAATATTGTCAGCACCACAACTAGCAAAAGTAATCATAGCTACTAGAAAAATCAGGTTTTTATCATCTTTGCGCAAACCATCTTTTGCAATAGCTTCTCCATCAGAATCTCCTAAAAGCAAAACTTTGAGTCCTAGGAAAATTGGAATCAAACCTAGCAAACCTAAAATCTCTTTACTAGGAATATAATTTAAGACAAATGCAAAAAGTAAACTTAGCAATATTAGACTAACAGAGCCTAGAAATTGTCCTAAATAGATGTTAATGATGTCTTTTCTGCTTTTTCTTTTGGCAAAAAATAACATTAGGATAATAAGTAAGTCTACGGCTGTCCCAGAATACAGGATTATTGAAGTAACAACATTTTGAACCATAAAACACCTCATTCAAATATATTTTTGAATGTATTTTAACATTAAACTTTGTAGATGTCAACTTCAGCTCCATCAAAATATAGATAAGAAGGTAGTGTACCAAACATTAAAAAGCCCTGCCATCGAAATGATAGCAGGGCTTAACTTCAATATCCAGATGATATATTTATCTAAAAAAGGTAGAGATTGGACTGAAATATAGTGAAATGTATTAAAATTGAAAAAAGAAAAAACGCTTGAAATCAGCGTTTTTCTTATGTATTGATTCGTATTGAATGCTTACGTCACTTCTGTAATTATCAAGTATTACAACCTATATTACTTTTAATATTTTAGCAAATAATTCTTCTAACTTCCCTAAGTCTCCATAGACAGTTCCGTCCATATAAAGGTTGTAAACTTCATCATCTTGTTCTACTCGTATTTGTGCAGAATACCCTTTTAATAGTGCTAAGGAACGGATAACTTCTCGTTGAGTTCGTCCATTTCCTTCTCGAAAGGGATGGAAATAATTAAGATTATCAAGAATTTTTGCTAAATGTTTAATGATTTCATCTTTTGAGTTGGCAGTTTGATGATAGGAATGAATGAGATGATTTATATAAGTTTCTGCAACATTAAACGACTGTATCGACATAAAAGGATTACCACTTTTAGAGATATTCACCTTACGATATTGTCCTGACCAGGCATAAACATCTTGAAACAAATAGTTATGAATGGCTAAAATATTACTCATGGAATAGACTTCAATGGCTTTCAAGCGCAAGTCTGCAAGTCTTTTAGTAACGAATAAGTGTTCATTTCGATAGGCTTCTTCAATATTTGTAACATTTTGTTTGTTGATTAAGACTGTGGAATTTGGATAGGTATATTGGTGATTAGGGTCAATGTACTTATATCCTTCGTATTGATTTTTAACCAATATTCAATTCCTTTCGTCTATTGACAACATAAGTTTTTAAATCAATCACATCTTGAACAGTAGGTTCATAATTTTCAATCATTGATGATCCAATAGCATACCAGACGGTATCGAAATCTGAAAAATTATCAAAAGGAATCCCTAAAATTGTTAATTCTTCTTTATTTACATCAAGAGTCATGTCACATCTCCTTATATAATGTTACCTTTATTATACCATAAAATCGGTATTTTTACCTAAAGGGATAGAGACTATAAGATGTATTATGTTTAATGTAGATTTATGATAAAATGGTTTTATTATAAAAAGAAATAACAGAGGTATAGCATGGAGCCATATATTACAGAAGCTTTAGTAAAAGCAGGGATTGAATTGGGAACTCTAACATTTAAGGGAACAACAACACTAGTGAATAGTAAAATTCAATCATTAAAGGAAGAACGTAACGCCGATAAATTACGAAATACTTATGATGAAATTGTAAATGAGTTACTTTCGGAACGAGAACAGGCAATCAGAATTGCTCAGGCATATAAAGAAGAATATGAAAAAGTACATATTGATGATAAAGATATTGAGTATTTGCACAACACTTTAGAACGGGTTATTTCTCTTCTATCTTCATTTACTAATGTTGAAGATGGGAAAGAAGATTCAATGAAACAATTGGTTGCTTTACTTAATAAAGATACTTTAAAGACTATGCAATTATTAGGATTTAATTACAAGGAGGCAATAGGAGAACCTTTAACGGAGGTTTGCTCAAATGCTATAAGAAATAAATTAGGAAGTCTATCATCTAAGAATAATGTACGTAACAAAAAATAATTGAACCAATGGTGTGAACTTTATGGTAAAATCTAGCTCAATTCGTGTATTTTTAGGGTAAAATTCACATCATTCAACTGAAATTGATTCAAATTAGATGAAATTCTGTTTTCTGTAAATGTGGGAAAACATTGATTTTAAGCGGATATTGAAACTTATTCAAATAAAAATGTTTCCACCTAGGTCTTAAGAAAGCTTGTAAAGCATCAAATAATAGAAAAATAAAATTTAATATAAAAAAATCCCATCAGAATATTTCTGGTGGGATTTTTGGTGGGGAACCAATCAATTTTGATTTATTTTTAACCTTTTATAACAACTGAAAATGCTGTTAAATCAACCATTTCACTTCAAATCATGTTTATAAATCATTCCCACTCAACGGTTGCGGGTGGTTTACTTGTAATATCGTAGACGATACGGTTAACGTGGTCTACTTCGTTTACGATACGTACAGAGATCTTTTGAAGGACATCCCAAGGAATTTTGGCAAAGTCAGCTGTCATACCATCGATAGAAGTGATAGCGCGAATGGCAATGGTGTAGTCATATGTACGACCGTCACCCATAACACCTACTGAACGAACGCCTGTGTTGACAGTGAAGTATTGCCAGATATCGCGGTCAAGACCAGCTTTAGCGATTTCTTCACGTAGGATAGCATCAGACTCACGAACAGTTTCTAGTTTTTCCTCAGTGATTTCACCCATGACACGGATAGCGAGTCCTGGTCCTGGGAATGGTTGGCGCCACACGATGTGGTCTGGCATACCAAGCTCTGTACCGAGGGCACGGACTTCGTCTTTATAAAGAGTGTTCAATGGCTCAATCAATTCAAACTGCATGTCTTCTGGAAGACCACCAACATTGTGGTGTGATTTGATGGTTTGAGCAGTATCTGTACCAGACTCAATCACGTCAGTGTAAAGCGTTCCTTGAGCAAGGAATTTTACATCTTTGAGCTTACTTGCCTCGTCATCAAAGACATAAACAAACTCATTACCGATAATCTTCCGTTTTTGTTCAGGATCAGAAACACCTGCAAGTTTGTCAAGGAAGCGTTTTGTAGCGTCTGCTTTGACGATATTCAAACCAAACTTACCACCAAGCATGTCCATAACCTGGTCAGCCTCTCCCTTACGGAGAAGACCGTGGTCTACAAAGATACAGATTAATTGATCACCGATTGCTTTTTGGAGAAGAACTCCAACAACAGAAGAGTCAACACCACCTGATAGGCCGAGAAGAACACGCTTGTCACCTACAGTTTCACGAATTTTTTGAATCTGCATGTCGATAAAGTTATCCATTGACCAGTCGCCTTTAGCCTTACAGATGTTAAGGGCAAAGTTACGAAGGATATCATTTCCGTATACAGAATGGCGCACTTCTGGGTGGAATTGGATCCCATAGATGTGCTTGTCAGGGTTTTCAATGGCTGCATAAGGACAGTCAGCAGAAGTACCAGTACGAACAAAATCGGCAGGAATTTCTGTTACAGCATCGCCATGGCTCATCAAAACAATCTGTTCTTCAGGAGTTCCTTCAAAGAGGGCAGAAGTGGTATGGGTAAGTGGTGATTGGCCATACTCGCGGTTACCAGCATCACCTGCAGGGACAACTTTTCCTCCAAGTTTATGAGTTAAAAGTTGCATACCATAGCAGATTCCCAAAATTGGAATGCCAAGTTCAAAAATTTCTGGGTCAATATCAAATGAACCATCTTCGTATACAGAGTTTGGTCCACCAGAGAGGATGATCCCTACAGGGTTAATCGCACGAACCTCTGCGGCTGAGATTTTGTGACTTTTTAGCTCTGAAAAAACACCAATTTCACGAATACGACGTGAAATCAGCTGGTTGTATTGGCTACCATAGTCCAGCACGATGATTTTTTCGACATCTTGCAAGTCAGTTGAAATGTTGCTCATCTTTTTCCTTTCTCAAAAGAAATATCTTTTTCAATATTCTATCACAAATAGGGGCGAATTACCAACTAAACAAGGCAAAGTTTGACTTTTTCTTAGCAAATACGGTACAATGGAGAAAATAAAGAAAAGAAGTGAGAATCATGTTACCAGCTTATATGAAAATCCACGATCAGATCAAGAAGGATATAGATGAGCATCATTGGAAAATTGGAGAGAGACTTCCAAGTGAGCGAGATTTAGCTGAACAGTTTCAAGTTAGCCGGATGACATTACGCCAAGCCATCTCTCTCTTGGTTGAGGAGGGGGTTTTGGAGCGTCGTGTAGGAAGTGGGACTTTTGTTTCTAGCACTCGAGTTCAAGAAAAAATGCGGGGAACCACTAGTTTTACGGAGATTGTCAAATCCCAAGGGAAAGTTCCCTCTAGTCAGCTCATTTCTTACAGAAGAACCATTCCAAATGAGCAAGAGGTCGCTAAACTAGGGATTACTCCGACAGAGAATATTATTCGAATGGAACGGGTGCGTTACGCTGATCAAGTTCCTCTGGTCTATGAAGTAGCTTCTATCCCCGAAAAGTTTATTAAGAATTTTAAAAAAGAAGAAGTAACCAGTCATTTCTTTCAGACCTTGCAAGAACATGGTTACCGAATTGGAAAATCCCAACAGACAATTTATGCGAGATTGGCTAAGGAAAAGATTGCCCATTACTTAGAAGTCGAGAAAGGGCATGCCATTTTAGCCTTGACTCAGGTCTCTTATCTTGAAGATGGGACGGCTTTCGAGTATGTAAAGAGTCAATACGTGGGCGAGCGCTTTGAATTTTATCTTGAAAATAACTAGTCTAGAAAGGCTAGTTTTTTGTTTTAGAAAAGATTAGAATTGTCAAAACAATCTGTCTAGGCTTGATTTTATCGCTTATTTACTATAAAATGAGAAGGAAAAACGTCAAACTTTTATATTGCAAATAGGAGAAAAAATGACAAAAACATTAAAACGCCCTGAGGTTTTATCACCTGCAGGAACTTTAGAGAAGCTGAAAGTAGCTGTTCAATATGGTGCGGATGCAGTCTTCATTGGTGGACAGGCCTATGGTCTTCGTAGCCGTGCTGGAAACTTTACCTTTGAACAGATGGAAGAAGGAGTCCAGTTTGCTGCTAAGTACGGTGCCAAGGTCTATGTGGCTGCTAACATGGTTATGCACGAAGGAAACGAAGCTGGTGCTGGAGAATGGTTCCGTAAGTTGCGTGACATCGGGATTGCGGCAGTTATCGTGTCAGATCCGGCCTTGATTATGATTGCAGCAACAGAAGCACCAGGTCTAGAAATCCATCTTTCAACCCAAGCCAGTGCGACCAACTATGAAACTCTTGAGTTCTGGAAAGAACTTGGTCTAACTCGCGTGGTTTTGGCCCGTGAAGTTTCAATGGAAGAATTGGCAGAGATTCGCAAACGTACAGATGTTGAGATTGAGGCCTTTGTCCATGGAGCCATGTGTATTTCCTACTCAGGTCGCTGTACGCTATCAAATCACATGAGTATGCGTGATGCCAACCGTGGTGGTTGTTCACAGTCTTGCCGTTGGAAATACGATCTCTACGACATGCCCTTTGGTCAAGAACGTAAGAGTCTTAAAGGTGAAATCCCAGAAGAATTTTCAATGTCAGCCGTCGACATGTCCATGATTGACCATATCCCAGATATGATCGAAAACGGTGTAGACAGTCTCAAGATTGAAGGTCGTATGAAGTCTATCCACTATGTTTCAACTGTGACCAACTGTTACAAGGCGGCTGTAGATGCTTATCTCGAAAGTCCTGAGAAATTTGAAGCCATCAAACAAGACTTGGTGGACGAGATGTGGAAAGTTGCTCAACGTGAATTGGCAACAGGTTTCTACTATGGTACGCCGTCTGAAAATGAACAGTTATTTGGCGCACGTCGTAAAATTCCTGAATACAAGTTTGTCGCTGAAGTGGTTGCTTATGATGATGCGACTCAAACGGCAACCATTCGTCAACGAAATGTCATCAACGAAGGCGATCAAGTTGAGTTTTATGGACCAGGTTTCCGTCATTTTGAGACTTATATAGAAGACCTTCATGATGCCAAGGGCAATAAAATCGACCGTGCTCCAAATCCAATGGAACTCTTGACAATCAAGGTCCCACAACCTGTTCAAGCAGGGGACATGGTCCGCGCTCTCAAGGAAGGTCTTATCAATCTCTATAAGGAAGATGGAACCAGCGTTACAGTTCGTGCCTAGAGAAGGAAATGTGAATGAATCAAGCACAAGGTTTGTTAGTTGATAATGAAGGTAGATGTATTCATTACCATGGTGAAAAGGACATCGTTTCCCTCCAGTGTTATGAATGTAAAAAATACTACGCATGCTATCAGTGTCACAATACTATGGAGACACATGTGTTTTCGCCCTATCCCTTGGTGCTTTCTGAGGATCGACCGATCTTATGTGGGGGTTGTAAGAGGACAATGACTTTCCAAGATTACCAAAAGCAGATGGCTTGTCCTTACTGCAGTGCACCATTTAATCCAGGTTGTAAACAACACTATTCCTACTATTTTAAATAAAATGAATCGATCCAAGTTCTTAACTTGGATTTTTCAGTTTGTTTCAGAAAATAGAGTAAAATCAAGAAAAACTCGCAATCTAAAATGGAAAAACTTTCTATAGAATGGGGTAAAAACAGCAAAAATAGAAATAAATCATATGAAACGCTTTCAACGTAAGTAAAAAGTTGACAAATCAAAATTTTAGGACTAAACTAAGTAAGTAAATTTTAAATAAAAGGAGAATTCATCATGAATTTAACATTTTTCGGTCTTTGTCTTGCCTGTATGGGTGTATCTCTTGCAGAAGGTATGTTGATGAACGGTTTGTTCAAATCAGCAGCTCGCCAACCAGACATCATCCCACAATTACGTAGCTTAATGATCATGGGGATTGCCTTTATTGAAGGAACGTTCTTGGTTACCCTCGTCTTTTCATTCGTCATCAAATAGACAAATGGAACGAGAAGAAAAGGGAGGATTCTAGATGGAAGAAAGTATCAATCCAACCATCAATATTGGTCCTGTTACCTTTGATTTAACCATGTTAGCCATGACCTTGTTGATTGTGGGAGTTGTTTTTGGCTTTATCTATTGGGCAAGTCGCAATATGACTTTGAAACCCAAAGGAAAGCAAAATGTACTTGAGTATTTCTATGACTTCGTTATTGGATTTACAGAACCTAACATTGGTAAAAGCTACATGAAAGACTACTCGCTCTTTTTCCTTTGTCTATTTCTATTTATGGTACTGGCAAATAACCTCGGTTTGATGGCGAAACTTCAAACTACAGATGGGACAAACCTTTGGACATCGCCAACTGCAAATCTCCAGTTTGACTTGGCCTTGTCATTTGGAATTATCCTGATGACCCATATTGAAGGGATTCGTCGCCGTGGGATTAAAAAATATCTAAAAGCCTATATCACACCTGGCTTTATGACTCCCATGAATATCTTAGAAGAGTTTACCAACTTTTTATCACTTGCCTTGCGGGTGTTCGGAAATATCTTTGCTGGAGAAGTGATGGCTAGTTTGCTAATCACTCTATCTCATCAAGCTCTATATTGGTATCCAGTTGCTTTTGGTGCTAACTTGGCTTGGACAGCCTTTTCTGTCTTTATTTCCTGCATCCAAGCTTATGTGTTTACCATGTTGTCTTCTATGTACTTAGGAAATAAGATAAATGATGGAGAAGAGTAGAAAGGAGTAACAGATGCACGTAACAGTAGGTGAATTAATTGGTAACTTTATTTTAATCGCTGGCTCTTTTATCCTTTTGATTGTCTTAGTTAAGAAATATGCGTGGTCAAACTTGACAAGTGTCTTCGAAGAAAGGGCAAATAAAATTGCTGCTGATATTGATGGAGCTGAACAAGCTCGTCAAAAAGCAGAAACTCTTGCTCAAAAACGTGAAGATGAATTGGCTGGAAGTCGCAACGAGGCCAAAACAATCATTGAAAATGCTAAAGAGACTGCAGAAAAGAGTAAAGCAGATATTCTGGCAGATGCTAAAGTAGAAGCAGGTCGCTTAAAAGAGAAGGCGAATCAAGAAATTGCTCAGAATAAAGCAGAAGCTTTGCAAAGTGTTAAGGGCGAGGTGGCAGATTTGACGATTAGTCTTGCTGGTAAAATCATCTCAAAAAACCTTGACAGTCATGCTCATAAGGAACTCATTGATCAGTATATCGATCAGCTAGGAGAAGCCTAATGGACAAGAAAACAGCAAAGGTCATTGAAAAGTACAGCATGCCTTTTGTCCAATTAGTGATTGAAAAAGGAGAAGAGGACCGGATTTTTGCAGACTTGGATCAATTCAAGCAAGTCGCAGAAGAAACGGGCTTACCTTCTTTTTTAGCTCAGGTGGCAGTTGATGAGTCTGATAAGGAAAAAACAGTTGGTTTCTTTCAAGACTCTGTCTCACCTTTAATGCAAAACTTTATTCAGGTTCTGATTTACAATCACAGAGCAAATCTTTTTTATGATATCATTGTTGATTGTTTGAATCGTCTTGAAAGAGAAACCAATCATTTTGTAGTCACGATCTCCTCAGCTCATCCTTTAACAGATGAACAGAAGGAACGTCTGCTCCCATTGATAGAGAAAAAAATGTCTCTGAAAGTACGGAGTATTAAAGAACAAATTGATGAAGGGCTCATTGGTGGTTTTGTCATTTTTGCTAATCACAAGACAATTGATGTGAGTATAAAACAACAACTTCGAGTTGTTAAAGAAAATTTGAAATAGAAAGTGGTGTTCTTTTGGCAATTAACGCACAAGAAATCAGCGCTTTAATTAAGCAACAAATTGAAAATTTCAAACCCAATTTTGATGTGTCTGAAACAGGTGTTGTAACCTATATCGGGGATGGAATTGCGCGTGCTCACGGTCTTGAAAATGCCATGAGTGGAGAGCTGTTGATCTTTGAAAACGGCTCTTATGGGATGGCGCAAAACTTGGAGTCTACAGACGTTGGGATTATCATCCTAGGAGACTTTACAGATATTCGTGAAGGTGATACCATTCGCCGTACAGGTAAAATCATGGAAGTACCTGTGGGGGACAGCCTAATCGGACGTGTTGTCGACCCACTTGGTCGTCCAGTTGATGGTCTTGGTGATATCCATACTGACAAGACTCGTCCAGTAGAAGCGCCAGCTCCTGGCGTTATGCAACGTAAGTCTGTATCAGAACCATTACAAACAGGTTTGAAAGCTATTGACGCCCTTGTACCGATTGGTCGTGGTCAACGTGAGTTGATTATTGGTGACCGTCAGACAGGGAAAACAACCATTGCAATTGATACAATCTTGAACCAAAAAGGGCAAGATATGATCTGTATCTATGTAGCGATTGGACAAAAAGAATCAACAGTCCGTACACAAGTAGAAACACTTCGTCAGTACGGTGCCTTGGACTACACAATCGTTGTGACAGCCTCTGCTTCACAACCATCTCCATTGCTCTTCCTAGCTCCTTATGCTGGTGTAGCTATGGCAGAAGAGTTTATGTACCAAGGCAAGCATGTTTTGATCGTTTATGATGATCTTTCAAAACAAGCGGTCGCTTATCGTGAGCTTTCCCTCTTGCTTCGTCGTCCACCAGGTCGTGAAGCCTTCCCAGGGGATGTTTTCTACCTTCACAGCCGTTTGCTTGAGCGCTCAGCTAAAGTTTCTGATGAGCTTGGTGGTGGATCTATCACAGCCCTACCATTTATCGAGACACAAGCGGGAGATATCTCTGCCTATATAGCAACCAACGTGATTTCTATCACTGACGGACAAATCTTCCTTGGTGATGGTCTCTTCAATGCGGGTATTCGTCCAGCCATTGATGCGGGTTCATCTGTATCCCGTGTAGGGGGTTCGGCACAAATCAAAGCCATGAAAAAGGTTGCTGGTACACTCCGTATCGACCTTGCTTCATACCGTGAGTTGGAAGCTTTCACTAAGTTTGGTTCTGACTTGGATGCAGCAACACAGGCTAAGTTAAACCGTGGACGTCGTACTGTGGAAGTATTGAAACAACCTGTTCATAAACCACTACCTGTTGAGAAACAAGTAACCATTCTCTATGCTTTGACACATGGTTTCTTGGATACGATTCCTGTAGATGACATTGTTCGTTTTGAGGAAGAGTTCCATACTTTCTTTGATGCTCATTATCCAGAGATTTTGGAAACCATTCGTGATACAAAAGACTTGCCAGAAGAAGCGGTCTTGGATGCTGCGATTACAGAGTTTCTCAATCAATCCAGCTTCCAATAAGAATAGAGGTGTCAGATGGCAGTATCTCTAAATGATATTAAAACAAAAATCGCCTCAACCAAAAATACGAGTCAAATCACTAATGCCATGCAAATGGTATCGGCTGCCAAGTTAGGTCGCTCTGAAGAAGCAGCGCGCAACTTCCAAGTCTACGCTCAGAAGGTTCGTAAGCTTTTGACGGATATTCTGCATGGTAACGGATCTGGTGGTTCAACCAATCCGATGCTCATCAGTCGCCCAGTTAAGAAAACAGGCTATATCGTTATCACTTCAGACCGTGGCTTGGTTGGAGGTTATAATGCTTCCATCCTTAAAGCCGTTATGGAGTTGAAAGAAGAATACCATCCAGATGGTAAAGATTTTGAGATAATCTGTATCGGTGGTATGGGAGCTGATTTCTTTAAGGCTCGTGGTATTCAGCCAATCTATGAACTACGTGGCTTGGCAGATCAACCTAGTTTTGATGAAGTTCGTAAAATTATTTCAAAAACGATTGAGATGTACCAAAACGAACTTTTTGATGAATTGTATGTCTGCTACAACCATCATGTCAATACTCTCACAAGTCAAATGCGTGTGGAACAAATGCTTCCGATTGTTGACTTGGATCCAAATGAAGCGGATGAAGAGTATAGCTTGACCTTTGAGTTGGAAACGAGCCGTGATGAGATTCTAGAGCAGTTGTTGCCACAGTATGCCGAAAGTATGATTTACGGGGCTATTATCGATGCCAAGACAGCTGAGAATGCTGCAGGTATGACAGCCATGCAAACGGCGACCGATAATGCCAAAAAGGTCATCAATGATTTGACAATCCAGTATAACCGTGCTAGACAGGCGGCGATTACACAAGAAATTACAGAAATCGTAGCAGGAGCTAGTGCCTTAGAATAGGCTCTAGTCCAGCTCGTATGAAAATGAACTTATACTCAATGAAAATCAAAGAGCAAACTAGGAAGCTAGCCACAGGCTGTACTTGAGTACGGTAAGGCGATGCTGACGGGCTTTGAATTTGATTTTCGAAGAGTATTAGGACCTAGTTGAGCTAGGAACCGACAGTATCTTATATAGAATAGGAGAAGGAGATGAGTTCAGGTAAAATTGCTCAGGTTATCGGACCTGTTGTAGACGTCTTGTTTGCAGCAGGGGAAACACTTCCTGAGATTAATAATGCACTTGTCGTCTACAAAAATGACGAAAGAAAAACAAAAATCGTCCTTGAAGTAGCCTTGGAGTTGGGTGATGGTATGGTCCGTACGATCGCCATGGAATCAACAGATGGTTTGACTCGTGGAATGGAAGTTTTGGACACAGGCCGTCCAATCTCTGTGCCAGTGGGTAAAGAAACTTTGGGACGTGTCTTCAACGTTTTGGGGGATACGATTGACTTGGATGCTCCTTTCGCTGAAGACGCTGAGCGTCAGCCAATTCATAAGAAAGCTCCAACTTTTGATGAATTGTCTACCTCATCTGAAATCTTGGAAACAGGGATTAAGGTTATCGACCTTCTTGCCCCTTACCTTAAAGGTGGGAAAGTTGGACTCTTTGGTGGTGCCGGAGTTGGTAAAACCGTCTTAATCCAAGAATTGATTCACAACATTGCCCAAGAACACGGTGGTATTTCAGTATTTACCGGTGTTGGGGAACGTACTCGTGAGGGGAACGACCTTTACTGGGAAATGAAAGAATCAGGCGTTATCGAGAAAACAGCCATGGTATTTGGTCAGATGAATGAACCACCTGGAGCACGTATGCGTGTTGCCCTTACTGGTTTGACAATTGCTGAATACTTCCGTGATGTAGAAGGCCAAGATGTGCTTCTCTTTATCGACAATATCTTCCGTTTCACTCAAGCTGGTTCAGAAGTATCTGCCCTTTTGGGTCGTATGCCTTCAGCCGTTGGTTACCAGCCAACACTTGCTACTGAAATGGGTCAATTGCAAGAGCGTATCACATCAACTAAGAAGGGTTCTGTAACCTCTATCCAGGCTATCTATGTGCCAGCGGATGACTATACTGACCCTGCGCCAGCAACAGCTTTTGCTCACTTGGATTCAACTACAAACTTGGAACGTAAGTTGGTACAGTTGGGTATTTACCCAGCCGTTGACCCTCTAGCTTCAAGTTCTCGTGCCTTGGCACCTGAGATTGTTGGTGAGGAGCACTACGCAGTTGCTGCTGAGGTTAAACGTGTCCTTCAACGTTACCATGAATTGCAAGATATCATTGCTATCCTTGGTATGGATGAACTTTCTGATGAAGAAAAGACCTTGGTTGCACGTGCCCGTCGTATCCAGTTCTTCTTGTCTCAAAACTTTAACGTTGCCGAACAATTTACTGGTCAACCTGGTTCTTATGTGCCAGTAGCGGAAACAGTTCGTGGCTTTAAGGAAATCCTTGAAGGAAAACATGACCAGCTACCAGAAGATGCCTTCCGTGGTGTCGGTTCAATCGAAGACGTCATTGCTAAGGCAGAAAAAATGGGATTTTAAGAGGTGATCTATGGCTCATTTAACTGTCCAGATCGTGACACCAGATGGCCTCGTCTATGATCACCATGCCAGCTTTGTATCGGTACGAACTCTGGATGGTGAGATGGGGATCTTGCCACGACATGAAAATATGATTGCGGTTTTAGCGGTTGATGAAGTAAAGGTAAAACGTATCGATGATGATACTCATGTGAACTGGATTGCAGTGAACGGAGGAATTATCGAGATTGCTAATGATATCATTACCATTGTAGCAGACTCAGCAGAGCGTGCTCGTGATATCGATATCAGTCGTGCAGAACGTGCGAAACTTCGCGCTGAACGAGAAATCGAAGAAGCCCATGATAAGCATTTGATTGACCAAGAACGTCGCGCAAAAATCGCATTGCAACGTGCTATCAACCGTATCAATGTCGGAAATAGACTATAAAAAAAATGAACTTGAAACTCAAGTTCATTTTTTTTAATGTAAGAAGTTGATGCAGACTGCTTCAGGGACATGGAAGTCGTTAGAAAGCTCTGCAAGACGACCACTTTTAGGATTGCGCTTAAAGACGGTTGCGTTATCAGAATCTTGATGAACAGCAATGAGAAACTCTTGATCAGGAGTTAGGTCGAAATCACGTGGATTTTTACCATGACTTGGAACAATCTCTAATAATTCCAAGCTACCATCAGCGAGGATTGTATAGACTGCAATGGAATCATGACCTCGGTTGGATGCATAGAGGTATTTACCATCTTTTGAAAGACGAATGGCAGCAGTAGCATTAAATCCCTCATATCCATCTGGTAAGGTTGAAATAACTTGCATGCGTTCAAATTCACCAACTCCATCATAAATCAAGACCTCTATCGTGCTATTAAGTTCGCAGATGAGATAGGCAATCTTATAATGATGATGGAAAACGATGTGGCGTGCACCTGCTCCAGCTTGGCTGTGATAAGTGTATAGTTTATTTAGTTTTCCTTCTTGACTAACATCATAGGTTGTTACCTCATCTGTTCCTAAATCACATGTGACAAGGTACTGATCAGGTGTTAGATCCGTAAAGTGTACATGTGGGGAAGTTTGGTTTTCATGAGGACCTTGTCCACTATGCTGATTTAGATCTGTTTGGATGAGGCTACCATCCGTTTGACGTTTATAAATCAGAACTTGACCCTTATGATAGTTGGCCCCATAAACGAGACCACGCTTTTCATCCACTGCAACGTAGCAGTGAGGAGCGCCTTCTTCAACCACATGATTTAGCAAAGTGCCATCTGTCTTATATGCAGCGATTCCACCTAAGCCATCCTGGCTCCCTACAGTGTATAAGTGTTGCTGTTGGTCAAAGGCAAGGTAGGTTGGACTTGATTCAGCAGCAAAGAGTTCAAGATTTTCAAGCTGGCCTGTTTCTGTATCAAAATCTGCCTTGTAAATCCCTTTAGATAAGCGACGAGTGTAAGTTCCAAAATAAACAGTTTCTTTCATGTCCATACCTCTTAATAATGATAAGTTCATTATACCACAAAATGGCAGTCATGAAGCACTAGATTCATCCATGTAAGCACTTTAAAAAAGAGTTATTTTAGTCTAAAAATGGTATAATGAGAGAATGACAGAAAGGATGTATTTATGGAACATAAAGAGAAACATTTTAGCCTATCTTGGTTTTTTAAGTGGTTTTTAGATAATAAAGCCATCACTGTATTTTTAGTAACCTTGTTACTGGGGCTGAACATTTTCATTCTAAGTAAGATTAGTTTTATCTTTTTACCGGTATTGGACTTTTTAGGGGTTGTCATGTTGCCAGTTATTTTATCTGGTTTACTTTATTACCTCCTCAATCCGATTGTGGACTGGATGGAGAAGCACAAGATCAATCGTGTTCTTGCCATTAGTATTGTTTTTGTCATTATCGGACTCTTTATCATTTGGGGGCTGGCAGTCGCAATTCCTAATCTGCAACGTCAAGTCTTAAATTTTGCGAAGAATGTGCCGACATACCTGGAAGATGCTGATAAGGTGATCAATGACCTTGTAACCAAACGCTTGCCAGATGATTTTAGACCACAGTTGGAGCAGGTTCTTTCCAATGTTTCTAGTGAGGCGACTATGTGGGCCAGCAAAATCTCTTCTCAAGCTGTTAACTGGGTTAGCGCCTTTATCAGTAGCGTTTCCCAGGTCATTGTAGCGGTTATTATCGTACCCTTCATGCTCTTTTATCTTTTGAGAGATGGGAAAGGCTTGCGGGATTACCTAACTAAATTCATCCCAAACAAGTTAAAAGAACCTGTCGGACAAGTTTTGTCAGATGTTAATAAACAGTTATCAAACTATGTTAGAGGGCAGGTTACAGTTGCTATTATCGTGGCAATTATGTTTATTATCTTCTTTAAGATTATTGGTCTCAGATATGCTGTAACCCTGGGGATCACGGCTGGTATCCTTAATCTAGTACCTTATCTAGGTAGTTTTCTAGCGATGTTGCCTGCTTTGGTTTTGGGCTTGATAGCAGGACCTGTGATGCTTTTGAAAGTGATTATTGTCTTTATTGTTGAACAAACGATTGAAGGTCGCTTCGTTTCTCCGCTTATTTTAGGTAGTCAGCTAAACATCCATCCCATCAATGTCCTCTTTGTTCTCCTAACTTCAGGGTCTATGTTTGGTATTTGGGGAGTCTTGCTGGGAATTCCTGTCTACGCTTCTGCCAAGGTCGTTATCTCAGCTATCTTTAACTGGTATAAGAAAGTCAGCGGTTTGTATGAAGAAGAAGGGGAGGAAATCAAGAGTGAACAATAGTCAACGCATGCTCCAGGCTTTGGATGACCAAGACTTAACCAAAGCAGATCATTATTTTCACAAATCCCTCGAAACAGATTCAAGTGAAGTTCTTTACGAACTAGCAAGCTATCTAGAGGGAATTGGCTTTTATCCTCAAGCAAAAGAAATTTACCAACATATCGTTACAGAATTTCCAGAAGTGAATCTGAATTTAGCAAGCATTGCTAGTGAGGATGGCAATGTTGAGGAAGCCTTTGCTTACCTTGAGGAAATCACACCCGAAAGTGACTGGTACGTATCGGCCTTGGCCTTGAAGGCAGACCTCTATCAGTTGGAAGGATTGACAGATGTAGCGCGTGAAAAGTTACTGGAAGCCCTAAACTACTCAGACGATGCCTTATTAGTTTTTGGTTTGGCTGAGTTGGATAGCGAGTTAGGGAATTATCAGGAAGCCATTCAGGGCTATGCTCAATTAGACAATCGCTCCATCTATGAGCAAACGGGTATCTCAACTTATCAACGAATTGGCTACGCTTATGCCCAGTTAGGCAAGTTTGAAGCTGCAACTGAATTTTTAGAAAAAGCTTTAGAACTAGAATACGATGACCAAACTGCCTTTGAACTGGCTAGTCTTTACTTTGACCAAGAAGAGTATCAAAAATCTGTTCTTTACTTTAAGCAGATTGATACCATTTCACCTGACTTTGAAGGATATGAATATGGTTATAGTCAAGCTTTGCATAAGGAACATCAGGTGGAAGATGCACTTCGTATCGCTAAACAAGGTTTGGAGAAAAATCCATTTGAAACTCGGCTCTTGCTTGCTGCTTCACAGTTTTCGTATGAATTGCATGATGCTAAGGCAGCGGAGGACTTTCTCCTTACTGCCAAAGAAGATGCAGAGGATACAGAAGAAATTTTCCTTCGCCTTGCAACCATTTATATGGAACAAGAGCGGTACGAAGATATCATCGCTCTCCAAAGTCAAGAACCTGAAAACCTCCTGACCAAGTGGATGATTGCCCGTTCTTACCAGGAAATTGAGGATTTAGATAAGGCCTATGAGCTCTATCAAGAATTGTCATCTGACCTCAAGGACAATCCAGAATTTTTAGAGCAATATACTTATCTTTTGCGTGAATTGGGGTATTTTGAAGAAGCCAAAGTGCAAGCTGAAGCTTATTTAAAACTCGTTCCAGATGATGTTCAGATGCAAGAACTCTTAGAAACACTTTAAGGATTTCTATTTTTTGTAAAATTTTATTAACAGAAACGAATGACTTTAAATGAATGATTTGAAAGACCTCAGAGGTCTTTTCTTTTTTACTAATATAATATAAATGTTAGAATTTCTTATAGCCAATTTAGATGAAGTTTTGAACGATGAAAGCCTGCTACACCCTATAAAATAAGAGTTTAAAGGTATGATTTGAACATCGAACTACTATGAAATACTTGACAAATTTATATAAGAATATATAATAATAAATAGGGGAATCTATCCCCAAAAATAAAGGAGGCAAATGTTGTGAAAAAGATTAATAAAAAACTTTCTCATGCATTCATGGCGCTATTGTTAGTAGCTTCAGTATTTATCCCAGTACTAAGAACTAGCAATGTGGTTAAAGCTGCTGAACTACCATCTAGTAGCTATACGCTAACGACAGTACCGACAATTAACAATAATAAGTTAGTTGATGGTGCAGAGTATGGTGAAGGGAAATTTTACCTTCAAACCACTTACAAATTCGACAACTCAACAACGTTGAAGAATGGTGACTTTATGGTTTATAAAGTTCCAAATGAATTCAAAATTGAATCAGATTCAACTACTGAAATCTTTGGTAACGATGGAGTCACTAAGGTTGCTGAATTAACGACAAATAAGTCTGCAAATACAGCGACTGTGACGGTAAGTAACGAAGATTATTTTGCTAACTTACCTGAAGAGAAACAAATTTCGGCCTTATTTACTGTTGTATGGGCTGATAATGTTGAACTCAATAAATCGTATCCAATCGACATTCCTGGAGCAGGAGTATACAATTTGACTCGTATTGTTCCAGATGAGGATCCAACAGGATTTACTAAATGGGGAGTTCAAGATACGAACGATCCAAATTATATTAATTGGTATATTCGCGTAAACAAATATGCTAATCCTTATGAAGGTGTTTCGATTCAAGATACAATCCCTGAAGGGCAAGTATTAGCTAGTGAGATTACAGGTTACTACTTTACTGAATGGGGTAAGGATGAGCATCATCCTCTTTTGAATCCAAGTCACATTGTTGTTCAAGATTCTAATCGCTTCACTATTACTCCAAATGGTAATGGTGATCTAACTAATCAAGGTTTGTATGTAGTCTATAAGACTCGTATCACCGCACCAGTTGATAATACAACAAAGAAAGCTTTCAATAACGTTAAAATTACGACTTCGACTGAAAACTTTGATGTAGAAGGTTTTGCACCATTAACTACAACTGAAGGTATTAGTTCAGGTTCACGTTCTACAGAAGTTTCATTTGAGGTTTCTAAGCAGTTAAAAGGAAAAGACTTAGCTGCTGAAGAATTTAGCTTCCAACTACTTGATCCAAACGGATCAGTTGTTGAAACTGTTAAGAATGATAAAGATGGCAAAGTGAAATTTAAAGCCGTTAAATTCTCTACAGTGGGTACTTATAAGTATCAAATCAAAGAAGTTAATGATCAAAAACCAGGTTTTGCTTACGATGATAAGACTATTAACGCAGAAGTTACTGTAACAGATGTTTATGGTGAGAAGTTTGCAAGTGTTAAATATGACAATAAAGTTTTTGTAAATTCGTATTCTGCTAAATCTGCAACAACTTCAATTACTGCTAAAAAAGTCCTAAATGGTAAAACTCTTGAGGCAGATAAATATGAATTTGAATTGAAAGAAGGCGACAAACTTGTAGCTACAGCTAAGAATGCTGCAGACGGAACAGTTGCTTTCCCAGCGATTGAATACACTGCTGCAGGAACTCACACGTATACTATCACTGAAAAAGATGGTGGTGAAGCTGGTGTAACTTATGATAAAAATGCTTATACAGTAACAGTAAAAGTTGTAGACAATGGTCAAGGTCAACTTGTAGCAACAGTTACAGGTAATAATCCAACCATCACAAATACTTATGCTACTGAGACTCCAGGTTCTTCTGATAACAAACCTAAACAACCAGAAGAAAATAAAGAACTACCAAATACTGGTACATCTGAAATGACTATCTTGCTTACTGTTGTAGGAGTAGTACTTGCATTTGGTTCCATTCTCTTATTCCGTTTCAAAAAAGTTAAATAATCTAGTTGAAAAATTTTGATGCCCTTGCTATGGCATCATCAAAGAACCACTTGTATGGATAGTAGAAATGATACTATTCTTATAAAGTGGTTCTTTTTTTATATCTCTAGAGGTATGAAGTGAATGAGAGCAAATAGCGTTCTGTATCAATGAAATCTTTATAGATATTTGATAAAAAATTTTGATCATTGTTCTCTCAGAATTAGAAGTTAAACCTATATTCGAGTCTAAAATCCTTATAATTCTTCGAATTCTGTAAGATAATATTTCGCTCTTATTTCTTAGATAAAGGTGTATAGTTCAAGAAATATAGAATTTTTTTACAAAAACTCTTGCTAAATTGTTTATTTATGCTATAATAGGAACAATAATTTTTAGGAGGTGCAGTATGTCTTATATGTTTGAGATATTACCAAGTTTATTGAACGGTGCAAGTATGACGCTTCAAGTCTTTGCTCTGGTTTTAATTTTTTCAATTCCTTTAGGTATTGTCGTTGCCTTTGCTTTACAAGTCCGCTGGAAACCCCTCCATTATCTGATTGACCTTTATATTTGGGTGATGCGAGGGACTCCCTTGCTCTTGCAATTAATCTTTATTTACTATGTTCTTCCTAGCATTGGGATACGTTTAGATCGTTTGCCTGCTGCTGTGATCGCTTTTGTATTGAACTATGCAGCCTACTTTGCTGAAATCTTTCGTGGTGGGATTGAAACCATTCCTAAAGGTCAATATGAGGCTGCTAAGGTCTTGAAGTTTAGTCCTTTTGACACAGTGCGCTATATCATTCTTCCTCAAGTTACAAAGATTGTCTTACCGAGCGTCTTTAATGAAATCATGAGTTTGGTCAAGGATACTTCTTTGGTTTATGCCCTTGGGATTTCAGATTTGATTTTGGCTAGTCGGACAGCAGCCAATCGAGATGCCAGTCTTGTTCCTATGTTTTTAGCTGGAGCGATTTATTTGATTATGATTGGTCTTGTAACCATTGTAGCGAAAAAACTTGAGAAGAAGTACAGTTATTACAGATAGGAGGATTGCTATGTTAGAATTACGAAACATTAACAAGGCCTTTGGTGGCAAACAAATCTTAACCAATTTCAGCCTATCAATTCCTGAAAAGCAAATCCTTGCAATCGTAGGTCCATCAGGAGGCGGAAAGACAACCCTATTACGTATGCTAGCTGGATTAGAAACCATCGATTCTGGAGAAATCTACTATAACGGCGAATCGCTAGCTATAGACGAACTAGAAAAGCGCAATCTTCTGGGATTTGTTTTCCAAGATTTTCAACTCTTTCCACATTTGTCAGTTCTAGATAACTTAACTCTGTCGCCTATAAAAACAATGAGCATGGAGAAGGAAGTTGCTGAGAAGAAGGCGCGTGGTTTGTTAGAACAACTTGGGTTAGCTGGACATGCAGATGCCTTTCCATTCTCACTTTCAGGTGGGCAAAAACAACGGGTGGCCTTAGCACGTGCTATGATGATTAACCCAGAAATTATTGGATATGATGAGCCTACATCAGCCTTAGACCCAGAATTGCGATTAGAAGTAGAAAAACTTATCCTTCAAAATAAAGAGCGTGGGATGACTCAGATTGTTGTAACCCACGATCTTCAGTTTGCGGAAAACATTGCTGATCAGATCCTTAAGGTTGATCCAAAGTAGGAGTAGGAGGTGCCTATGAAGAGAAAGAAAATTGCCCTTGTACTTGCTCTGTTCTTTAGCTTCTTCCTGACGGCTTGTACGCAGAAGGCAAGTGATCCAAATCAGGATAATTGGGCCAAATATCAAAAGCAGGGAAGCATTACTATTGGCTTTGATAATACCTTTGTTCCCATGGGATTTGAGGAAAAGAACGGCCAATATGCGGGCTTTGATATTGACCTAGCCCAAGCTGTCTCTGAAAAGCTAGGAATTCAGATTAAATTTCAACCCATCGACTGGGATATGAAAGAAACCGAACTACAAAACGGTACCATTGATGCCATTTGGAACGGATATACAGCTACAGATGAACGGAAAGAGAAGGTTGCTTTTACCATTCCTTACATGGAAAATCAACAAGTTTTGGTCTCTAAAAAGTCTCAAAATATCCACTCAATTCAGGATATGACTGACAAAGTTCTAGGGGCCCAGGCAGGATCTTCTGGCTATTTGAATTTTGAACGACAACCAGAACTACTCAAGAGTCGAGTGAAAGACCAGAAAGCCAATCAATACCAAAGTTTCAATGAAGCCTTGATTGATTTAAAAAATGATCGGATTGATGCCCTGTTGATTGACCGAGTATATGCCAATTATTATCTCCAGTCTGAAGGGATATTAAGTGACTACAATGTTTTTTCAGCTGGATTTGAAAGTGAAGCTTTTGCAGTGGGTGTTAGACCTGCTGATAAAACTTTGCTAGATGCTCTGAATCAAGCCTTTATCTCACTATACCAAGAAGGAAAATTCCAGGAAATCAGCCAGAAATGGTTTGGGGAAGATGTAGCCACCAGTCAAGTAAAAAATCAAGAATAAGAAAAGAGATTGAGTTTTCCTCAGTCTCTTTTTGCATCGAAAAATCCTCTGGCAAGTACCAGAGGATAAGAGCTTATACTCAATGAAAATCAAAGAGCAAACTAGGAAGCTAGCCGCAAGTTGCTCAAAACACTGTTTTGAGGTTGTAGATAAGACTGACAAAGTCAGGAACATATATCTACGGCAAGGTAACGCTGACGTGGTTTGAAGAGATTTTCGAAGAGTATTATTTCATTGTTGGGAAGAGCAATACATCACGGATAGTGGTTGTATCAGTGAGGAGCATGCAGAGACGGTCGATACCGATACCCAAACCACCTGTTGGTGGCATACCGTATTCAAGGGCCTCGATGTAATCGTAGTCAATGCCAGTTGCTTCGTCGTCACCAAGTTCTTTAGCTTTCGCCTGGGCTTCAAAACGGCTAAGCTGGTCGATTGGGTCGTTCAACTCAGTAAAGGCATTACCGTACTCCTTAGTCATGATGAAGAGCTCAAAACGGTCAGTAAAGCGCTCATCTTCAGGATTTTTCTTAGCGAGTGGAGAGACAGCTACTGGATGTCCGTAGACAAAGGTTGGTTGGATCAAGGTTTCTTCGACAAATTCTTCAAAGAAGGCATTGATGATGTGACCAACTTCAGTGTAGTGTTTCTCAACTGGAACTTTCTTCTCAGCAGCGATCGCTTTAGCTTCCTCGAAAGTCATGTCTTGCCAGAAATCTACACCAGTAATTTCTTTGATAGCATCCACCATGTGAACGCGTTTGAATGGTTCGTTGATTTTGATTTCAGTCCCTTGATAGTTTACTGGACCATCACCCTTAACTGCCTTAGCAGCGTGTTGGATAATACCTTCCGTCAAGTCCATGATATCTTGGAAGTCCGCATAAGCTTGGTAAACCTCGATAGAAGTAAACTCAGGGTTATGAGTAGCATCCATTCCTTCATTACGGAAGATACGGCCAATCTCATAAACACGTTCCATACCACCAACGATAAGACGTTTCAAGTGAAGCTCCGTCGCGATACGGAGCACCATGTCAATGTTTTGGGCATTGTGGTGAGTGATAAATGGACGGGCAGCAGCACCACCGGCTTCATTATGAAGAACAGGTGTTTCTACTTCAAGGAAACCTTTTTGATCAAGATAACGACGGATTTCAGAGATAATCTTTGAACGAGTAACAAAGCGTTCAAAGCTTTCACGGTTAGAAATCAAGTCAAGGTAACGTTTACGGTAAATTGTTTCAACGTCTGTCAAACCGTGGAATTTCTCTGGAAGCGGGCGAAGTGCTTTAGACAAGTGAGTGATGTGTGTAGCCTTAATAGATAGTTCTCCCATATCGGTACGCATGACTTCACCTTCGACACCAAGGAAGTCACCCAGGTCTGCTTTTTTGAATATTTCGTAGTTTTCTTCACCGACTTCATCTTTACGAACGTAGATTTGGATTTGACCTTCACGGTCTTGGAGATGGGCAAAGCCAACTTTCCCTTTGCCACGTTTAGTTACTAAGCGTCCAGCGATAGTAGCAGTTTCATTTAATTCATGTAATTGTTCTTTTTCAAGTTCTGCAAATTTGTCTTTTAGCTCTTGTGAGTTAGCAGTACGTTCAAAACGTTTTCCGAAGGGATCGATTCCTTGTTCACGGAGCGCAGCCATTTTTTCACGGCGAACGATCTGCTGGTCATTTAGTTCTTCCATATGTTCTGTAGACATGGGTTCCTCCTAATTTTACTCAAAATTTGATACGATGAGTCATTTTTTGCGATACTCCCATTTTATCATAAATAGCAGAGAAATTCACGGATATTCTTTGAAAACTAAAAAGAACTTGACTATTAAGATCAAGTTCCATTATTTTTCTTGATAGGAAGTGTCATTCCATCTTTCTAGAGTGAAGGTTTCAAAATCATCGGTCTCTAAAACTGTCAGACTAGCATTGGCCAAGCCTCCTTCTTTGCGGAGGTGAGCCTCTTTATAGCCTAAAAGTGTACGAAGGCTAGCAGTGAGATTGGCCCCATGCCCGACAATCAGAATTCTTTCAGCCGGACTTTCTTTCAGAGATTTGATAAACTGAATGGTTCGCTGAGTCGTAGAGTAGAGAGATTCGGCTTCAAACATCCTCGTATCAAACTGAGCCAGATTAGAGCGAAAGGCCTTGATTTGTTGTGGGTAGATGGCATTGAGCGTAGCAATTTTTAATCCCTCTAGTTTGCCAAGTTGCCATTCACGTAGGTTAGGAATGCTCTTCAAAGGACAAGGAGACTGGAGTTGACTTTGGATAATTTCAGCAGATTTAACTGCTCTGGGTAAATCACTAGAATAAATCGCATCAAAAGGAATTTCCTTAAGATACTGCCCCAGTTGTTTTAGTGTGTCAATGGACTCTGGAAGAAGGGGAGAGTCACCACTAGCACCTTGAAAACGTCCTTCAAGATTCCAGAGGGTGCGACCATGACGGACAAAATAGAGTTTCATTACTTACTTTCCTCCAAGATATCAGCAAAGTCCGCTTTTACAAAACTGGCTAAGTCTTGAGGTCGGATGATAATACTATGCCCGACTTCTCCAGCAGAGACGATCATTTTTTCCAAATCCAAAGCAGTCTGATCAATAAAAATAGGATAATTGTGTTTTTGGCGAATGCCGACGGGGTTATTAGCCCCATGAATATAGCCTGTCGTTTTTTCTAGGTCTTTTTGAGGAATCATGCTGACTTTTTTATTACCAGAAACCTTTGCTAGTTTTTTCTCAGCGAGGTGTTCTGTTATGGGAACGATTCCGATGATTGGCCCCGTTTTGTCCCCTAATAGAGCCAAGGTTTTAAAGATATGAGTTCGATCATATTCTGAAGGAAGTTCTCCCTCAAGCGCGTTGATTTGAATACCAGTATGGTCAATACCCGCCTTGGTCAAGATTTGTTCGACCAAGGTTTTTTTAATCTTAACTTTCTTTGCCATTATTTATATTTATCCTCCAATTGACTCATCCAGATACCAAGCCAAATGCCAAGCGCAAAGAAGAAGGCGACGAGAACATAACTCACGATAGAAAGTCCAGTGTATTGGATACTTTCAGCACTTCCAGCATTTGGAATCAAAATCAAGAGGGTGCTTGACAGCACAATCCCAATAATAAAGTGATAAACACGGGAGTGGTAGTTGTTCAAGGCGTGGTCCATTAATTTTGAAAAAATGATGAGTGTTGCTCCTGCACCAATCCCAATAGGAAGGAAGGTTCCGAATAAATCAAAGGTCTTAAAGCCAGTTAGCATTGGAGCGTACAGCCCTAAAATCAAGAGTAGGTTTGACGGACTTAAACCAGGCACCAAGACACCTAGAGCTAAAAGAGCACCCGCTAAGATGAAACTAGCGAAACCAGCACTGAGAGAACCAACAACAAAATTTAGCGCGTAGAGCCCGACACCTGAAAGGATAAAGGTGGTCCAGAACCAGACTAGGTCAATCTTATCCCGATCAGATTCCCGAGTAGATTCTTTAAGGAGGCTAGGCACTGTACCGATGATAGCTCCAGCAAAACTCCATAAAACATAGACTTGGTAATTTGCTAGCAGATACTCGATTGGATAAGAAAACAAACCAATGCCTAGCAACATCCCAATTGCTACTGGAATAAAGTATAGGACATTCGCTTTAAAATCTTTAAAGGGATGAGCCAGAAAAGAAATCATTCGCTCGTAAATTCCCAAAATAGCTGCCAGAACACCACCAGAAATTCCAGGTAGGATAAATCCTAAGGCGATGACTATTCCTTTAATAACTCTTGCAATCCATGAAAACATCATAAAATCCTCAATTTCATAAAATTCTTTCTCTATCCTATCAATTATAACACAGACGAGAAGAAAATGAAAAAACAAGTGAAAAAGAGAGCAATTTTCACTTGTTTTATGGTCTTAAAAATAGTTTTCTGAAGGTTTCTTCTTTTTCCTTCAAGGTAGAAATGAGATTAATATCTAAATGATGCTCAAATCCAGCAATTCTTCCTTTTGAAGTATACTGATGGAGGTCATAGTCTAAATCTGTATTAGGCGTGGTTTCAAAGTAGCCTGAATTCGTTCCATAAGATGGAATCCAGACAGCAGAGAACTTATCTGTATTGATACTATGCTCTTGCATAAAATAAACACCGATGTAAATTCCGATATTTTTGGCGCCAAGGGCTTCTAGTTTAGCCCTAAAAGCTTCAACACCTTCATTCATATCGGACATTGTTTTTTCTTCAACATCGAGCCAATAGTAACTAGGGTTGTATGGAGAAGCAGCATTGTAGAAAACCTCAGCAGCTTTTTCCATTTCTTTCTTACTAGTACCTGCTAGATAGGCATAAACAGCAACTGGAACATTCCGTTTTTGAAATTCTGAAATATGATTTATATAGGCTTTATCGACACCATTGGCATAGGCGGCATTATTTGTTTCAGTATGCTGACCCCCATTGTGGACACGAACAATAACACCAGAAATATTTTGAGATAAGGTATCGTAGTTGATTTCCTCAGGTATTTGCCAGCCAGAGACGTCAATAATAGGTTTGTCAAGATTATGCAAGGCCTGATTTTCAACCTGGACTGCATTGGGTTTTGACTTGATAGGATGGTCTTCATAAGTTGGTCTATTGAGGATCAAAATAGCTATAAATATAGTAAATAAAGTAAAAATAATAGCTGGATGAATCTTTTTTCTCATATTTAAATAGTTTAACGTAAATAGATAAAAAAATCAAAGAAAACATCGGAAAAAGTGAATATATGGGCGTCTTTTCCCTATTTCTCTGTTTGTTTACTCCTAAGAAACTAAATTATGGTATAATATAAGGGAATTTCTAGAGAAAAGAGAAGATTATGTCAAATTATGCCATTATTTTAGCAGCGGGTAAAGGTACTCGCATGAAATCAGATCTTCCAAAGGTACTTCATAAAGTAGCTGGAATTTCGATGTTGGAACATGTTTTTCGTAGTGTTGGTGCTATTCAACCTGAAAAAACAGTCACTGTAGTTGGTCACAAGGCAGAGCTAGTTGAGCAAGTATTAGCCGGTCAGACAGACTTTGTTACCCAATCAGAACAACTAGGAACTGGGCATGCTGTCATGATGGCAGAGCCTATTCTCCAAAATCGTACAGGCCACACCTTGGTTATTGCTGGGGATACTCCTCTGATTACAGGTGAAAGCTTGAAAAACCTCTTGGATTTCCATATCAATCACAAAAATGTGGCGACGATTTTAACAGCTGAAGCGGCAAATCCTTTCGGATACGGTCGTATCGTCCGTAACGATAATGCAGAAGTTCTTCGTATTGTGGAGCAGAAAGATGCCACAGACTTTGAAAAGCAAATTAAGGAAATCAATACAGGAACTTATGTATTTGACAATGAGCGTCTTTTTGAGGCTCTTAAAAACATCAACACCAACAATGCCCAAGGTGAGTATTATATTACTGACGTGATTGGTATTTTCCGTAATGCGGGTGAGAAGGTTGGTGCCTATACTCTCAAGGATTTTGATGAAAGTCTTGGCGTAAATGACCGTGTAGCTCTTGCGACTGCGGAATCAGTGATGCGTCGCCGTATCAATCAAAAGCACATGGTTAATGGTGTTAGCTTTGTTAATCCGGAAGCAACTTACATTGATATTGATGTTGAGATTGCTCCCGAAGTCCAAATCGAAGCCAACGTTACCTTAAAAGGTCAAACGAAGATTGGTGCGGAGACTGTTTTGACAAACGGTACTTATGTAGTGGATAGCACTATCGGAGCTGGAGCTGTGATTACCAACTCTATGATTGAGGAAAGTACAGTTGCAGACGGCGTGACTGTTGGCCCTTATGCACATATTCGTCCAAGTTCAAGTCTGGCTGCTCAAGTTCACATTGGAAATTTTGTTGAAGTAAAAGGATCTTCAATCGGTGAAAATACCAAGGCGGGTCATTTGACTTATATTGGAAACTGTGAAGTGGGTAGCAACGTTAATTTCGGTGCAGGAACTATTACAGTCAACTACGATGGTAAAAATAAATACAAGACAGTCATTGGCAATAATGTCTTTGTTGGTTCAAACTCAACTATTATTGCTCCTGTAGAACTTGGGGATAATTCTCTGGTTGGAGCGGGTTCAACCATTACCAAGAATGTTCCTGCTGATGCCATTGCTATCGGCCGTGGACGTCAGGTCAACAAAGATGAATATGCGACTCGCCTCCCTCATCATCCCAAGAACCAGTAGGAGTTTGTCATGGAATTTGAAGAAAAAACGATTAGTCGGAAGGAAATCTATCAAGGTCCTATTTTCAAACTAGTACAAGACCAGGTGGAACTACCAGAAGGAAAGGGGACTGCCCAACGTGACTTGATTTTTCACAATGGAGCTGTTTGTGTATTAGCTGTGACAGCCGAGGACAAAATCGTTCTCGTTAAGCAATACCGAAAGGCTATTGAGGCGGTTTCTTATGAGATTCCTGCTGGTAAACTTGAACTTGGTGAAAATGCTGATCCAATGGCGGCGGCCCTTCGTGAATTGGAAGAAGAAGTTGCATACACTGGTAAGTTAGAACTGTTGTACGATTTCTATTCTGCGATCGGATTTTGTAATGAAAAACTAAAACTCTACCTCGCTAGTGATTTGGTCAAGGTGGAAAATCCTCGCCCACAAGATGATGATGAAACCTTGGAAGTCCTAGAGGTAAGTCTAGAGGAAGCCAAGAACCTGATCCAGTCAGGTCATATCTGTGATGCCAAGACCATTATGGCGATTCAGTACTGGGAACTACAAAAGAAATAGAGGAGAAACCCATGGGAAAACCTTTATTAACAGACGAAATGATTGAACGTGCCAATCGTGGTGAGAAAATCTCAGGACCACCTCTTCAAGATGATGAGGAAACAAAAATCCTACCAACGTCTTCACAACATTTTGGTTATTCACGTTCTAGAGACCACGGTTTTAGTCAAGATACCTTAACAATCGAAGTAGAACCAACAATTCATAAGAGTCGCCGCATTGAGAACACTAAGAGAAATGTTTTTAATTCGAAACTCAATCGTATCTTGTTTGCAGTCATCCTACTTTTGATTTTGTTAATTTTAGCGATGAAACTCTTGTAATTGAAAGGACTTGAAATGAAAATTGGAATCATTGCTGCCATGCCAGAAGAACTCGTATATTTGACTCAGAATTTGGATAAACCTCAAGAAGTCCAAGTCCTCGGAAATACTTACTACACTGGCTCTGTTGGCAATACAGAAGTCGTTCTAGTTCAGAGTGGGATTGGAAAGGTCATGTCGGCTATGAGTGTAGCTATTCTAGCTGACCATTTTCAGGTAGAAGCTATCATCAATACAGGATCAGCAGGTGCTCTTGCCGAAGGGATTGCTGTTGGTGATGTCGTGATTGCAGATAGACTAGCTTACCATGATGTGGATGTGACTGCTTTTGGCTATGTTTATGGTCAAATGGCTGGTCAACCTCTTTACTTTGAATCAGATAAGAAATTTATCGATAGGATTAAAGAAAACTTATCTCAGTTGGACCAAAACTGGCACCTAGGCTTGATTGCTACAGGAGACAGTTTTATAGCTGGAGATGATAAAATTGCTAGTATCAAAACCCACTTTCCGGATGTTTTAGCAGTTGAAATGGAAGGGGCAGCCATTGCACAAGCGGCTCAGGCTCTTGGTCTACCTTTCCTAGTCATTCGTGCCATGAGTGACAATGCCAATCACGAAGCCTCTATCTCTTTTGATGAATTTATTATCGAAGCTGGACGTCGTTCTGCCCAAGTCTTACTAGCCTTTTTAAAAGCCTTAGATTAAGCGGAAATTTGACAGTTTATCTAGCTTATGATAAGATTTAAATAAAGAAAAGCTAGAAAACGTTTCAGAGGATATTATGAGTATTGAAATGACCGTCAGTGAGATTGCAGAGGTCTTAGGACTATCTCGTCAAGCAATCAACAATCGTGTCAAAGAACTTCCAGAAGAGGACACGAAAAAAAATGACAAAGGTGTAACTGTAGTTACTCGAAGTGGCTTGATCAAGCTAGAGGAAATCTACAAAAAAACGATTTTTGAAGATGAACCAGTCAGTGATGATGTCAAACAACGTGAACTGATGGAAATCTTGGTCGATGAGAAAAACGCTGAAATTCTTCGTTTGTACGAGCAGCTCAAGGCAAAAGACCGCCAGTTATCAGAAAAAGATGAACAGATGCGTATCAAAGACCGACAGATTGCTGAAAAGGATAAACAGTTGGACCAACAGCAACAGTTAACTCTTCAAGCCATGAAGGATCAAGAAACCTTGAAACTCGAGTTGGACCAAGCAAAAGAAGAAGTCCAAGCAACCAAAAAAGGCTTTTTTGCTCGCCTTTTTGGAGGAAAATAAAGAAGCTGTTTGGGTTACTCACTAACCTAATGGCTTCTTTTATTGTTTATAGTTTAGTTTGGGTAGTAATTGAGGTAAATAATGGAAAAATTAAGAGATTATATCGCCTTTGATTTGGAATTCAATCAACACGAGGGCGTTACCCATTTAATTCAAGTATCAGCAGTCCGTTTTCAAGATGGACAAGAATGTGCTGCTTTTGATTCTTATGTTTATACTACAGCCCCTTTAAAGAGTTTTATCAATGGTTTGACTGGAATCACAGCTGAAACCTTGAAAGATGCGCCAAAGGTAGAACAAGTTTTAAAGGACTTTCAAGCATTTGTTGGTGACTTACCTATCGTTGGTTACAATGCAGCTAAGAGTGATTTGCCTATTATCTTGGAGCACGGTATTGATTATCGTGACCAGTATAAGGTTGATCTATATGAGGAGGCTTTTGAACGCCGTAGTTCTGATCTACACGGCATAGCCAATCTTAAATTGCAAACTGTTGCAAATTTTTTAGGCTTTCACGGGAAGTCTCATAACAGTTTAGAGGACGCCCGCATGACGGCGCGTGTTTACGAAGCTTTTTTGGAATCGGATGAAGGAAAGCTATTAATAGAAGACCAGAGTAGTTTTTCGATGAATAATCCTTTCGGTGGCTTAGATTTATCCCAATTTTTAGACTAGGAGTGCCTATGAAACCTGAAAAACCTAAAAAGCTAGGTTTTAGGAAGATATACTATAACCTAGATAAGATTTTATTTCTATTTTTCTTGATATTTATGATGGTTGAGTTTGTCTGGCTACCATTGAATTCATGGATTGCTGGCATCCTTCTGAGACAAACTGGTTACTTGTTTATCTCCTACAATAACTTTTGGGCGATTATACAAGGCTCGCCTTTTATCAGTTTAGCCTTTCTTATTTTAATTGCAATCAATCTCCTGGTTGCCTATTTCCAGATCTGTCTTTTGTTTATCGGGGCTCGTCACCTTCTCTATCATGAAAAGAGAACTTTAATTGAGTATAGTAGAAAAGTATTTCACCAGAGCTTTATATTCGTTAAGCGATTGAGCTTTTGTAAGATGACTTTTGTCTTTTTTTACATTGCTATGCTTTTCCCGTTCATCCGTAAGATTTTAAAAATCTACTACCTCAACAAAATTATTATCCCTGATTTTATTGTGAATTATTGGGAAGGTAAGCATTGGCTGGTAGGTCTGATGATCATAGCATCCGCTTGGATCTTTCTCTACATCTCTGTCCGATTTATGTTTGCCCTTCCTAAGATTCTCTTTGAAAGAAAGACCGTAAGAGAAAGTGTGAAATATAGTCTCCAAAAGACAAAGAAAAATGTCCTTTTCTTCTCTTGGCATCTCTTACTCATTATCATTAAAACGTATCTCTTCTTCTTTGGTTTGTTAATTCCTTTTCTTTTTGCGCAAGCAGTGATGGATAATCTAACTCAAAAAGAGTCCTTGATTCTCGGTGTGATTAATTTTGTCTTGATTAAAAATTTCCATTACATGACCCTGACTTATTTCCTAGTGAAGTTTGTTTCCTTCCTTACAGGAGAGGAGTTGGAGATCATGCCAAGGCGAAAGAAAGATCATCTGATGAGATGGGGTGTCATGGGGTGTGCAAGCATCATCTTTGCCATAGAAGGCTACGTTTATCTGGAATCTCCGGATACCAATACACCTTTAGTGATTTCGCACAGAGGAGTAAGTAATAAAAACGGTGTTCAAAATACTGTGCAGTCTTTAGAAAAAACAGCTCAACTAAAACCAGATCTCATCGAAATGGATGTGCAGGAAACGAAAGACGGTCAGTTCGTGATGATGCACGATGCTAACCTCAAAAATTTAACAGGTATTAATGCTACACCGCAAGATTTGACTCTGGATGAATTAACAAATACAGATATTTACGAGAATGGTTATCAAACAAAGATTTCAAGCTTTGATGCCTATTTAGAGCGTGCAAATGCTTTAAACCAAAAGTTGCTGATTGAGATTAAGACCAGTAAAAAAGATAGTCCGCAAATGATGGACCATTTCCTCGAAAAGTACGGAGCGACTATCAAGAAATATGGACACCAGATGCAATCGCTAGACTACCATGTGATTGATAAAGTGTTGACTTATGATTCTGAAATTCCAGTTTACTTTATTCTTCCCTATAACAGTATCTTCCCAAGAACCAAGGCAACGGGTTATACTATGGAGTACTCAACTTTGGATGAATACTTTGTCAATAAACTCTGGACAACTGATCAGAGACTCTATGTTTGGACCGTAAATGGTTCGGAGGCATTTGATAAAGCAGTTCGTCTCGGTGCAGATGGCATGATTACTGATGATCTTGAAATGGTCCAGTCACAAGTCACAATGGCTCAAGACGATCCGGAATATACGGAATTACTCTTAAAGAAAGCAATGGAATTCTTTGATTTCTAAGAAAAAAAGAGAAACATCTGTTTCTCTTTTTTTGTGGATTAGAAAGGCAATTTTCCAGCGAAAGCACCGAGTTTCTTCTTAGTCGTTTCATCAATTTGTTCAAGAGCAGCATTAATTGCTTGCGCAGTCATATCTGAAAGTGTTTCGAGATCTTCTGGATCTACAACTGCTGGGTTGAAGTCAATGCTGACAACTTTTTTGTCTCCAGTCAAAGTTGCTTGGACAAGGTCTTGAGCAGATTTTCCAACAAATTCCATGGCAGCGAGTTCTGCTTGGCTTTGTTCCATTTGTTTTTGAAGTTTTTGTGCTTGGCGCATCATGTTTTGCATGTTCATCATGGCGGTTTACAGTTTCCTTTTTTCTATTATTTTTCTTTTTATTTTATCAATTTTAGGGGCAAAAGTCTATTATTTGTTTAATTCATGAGATATATGACCTTTTATAATGAGTCTCTCAAACAACTTTTAAGAAATTTACTATGCACACCTAGTATTCTTTGCTAAACAAATAATTTCATTTAAGCTTTCTTTAAGGTTTCTATTATATTCTAAAGAACTCTATATTAACCGAACGTTGAATGGATAATATAGAGGATAACCTAATTTTATTTCTTGATTTATTATGGTCTTTCCGGATTTAGTAACACATTGTTCACTTTTTACCTTAAATGGTGTGTTGATTAGACTAAATGATTCACTGTCTTTTCTTCATGATGGAGGCAGATTGTGATATAATAGATGATAATGAGTTTTTTAGAATAAACTAAAGGAGAATATAAATGATCTATGCAGGAATCCTAGCCGGAGGAACTGGCACACGCATGGGAATCAGTAATTTACCAAAACAATTCTTGGAGTTGGGTGATCGTCCTATTTTGATCCACACAATTGAAAAATTTGTTTTGGAACCAAGTATTGAAAAAATTGTAGTTGGAGTTCATGGAGATTGGGTATCTCATGCTGAGGACTTGGTTGACAAGTATCTTTCTCTTCACAAGGATCGCATCATCATTACAAAGGGTGGTGCTGATCGCAATACCAGTATCGAGAAGATTATAGAAGCTATTGATGCCTACCGTCCAATCACTCCAGAAGATATCGTGATTACGCATGACTCTGTTCGTCCTTTTATCACACTTCGCATGATTCAGGACAATATCAAACTGGCTCAAAATCATGATGCAGTTGACACAGTAGTAGAAGCAGTTGATACCATTGTTGAAAGTACTAATGGTCAGTTTATCACTGATATTCCAAATCGTGCTCACCTCTATCAAGGTCAAACACCTCAGACATTCCGCTGCAAGGATTTCATGGATTTGTATGGTTCCCTATCTGACCAAGAAAAGGAAATCCTGACAGATGCATGTAAGATTTTTGTTATCAAAGGAAAAGACGTTGCCCTAGCTAAAGGGGAATATTCAAATCTTAAAGTCACAACTGTGACAGACCTGAAAATCGCGAAAAGCATGATTGAGAAAGACTAAGGCTATGATTAATCAAATTTATCAACTGACCAAACCAAAGTTTATCAATGTAAAATACCAAGAAGAGGACATTGATCAGGAGAATCATATCCTTATTCGTCCAAATTATATGGCGGTTTGTCATGCAGATCAACGTTATTATCAAGGGAAACGCGATCCAAAGATTTTGGCTAAAAAGCTTCCAATGGCCATGATTCACGAGTCTTGTGGAACTGTTATTTCCGATCCAACTGGGACTTATGAAGTTGGTCAAAAGGTAGTTATGATTCCCAATCAACCGCCTATGCAGAGTGACAAGGAGTTCTACGAGAACTACATGACAGGGACCTACTTCCTATCTAGTGGTCACGATGGCTTTATGCGAGAATTTGTTTCTCTTCCCAAAGATCGTGTTGTGTCTTATAATGACATCGAGGACACAGTTGCCGCCATTACCGAGTTTGTAAGTGTTGGTATGCATGCTATGGATCGATTCCTACATCTTGCTCATAGCAAACGAGAGCGCATTGCTGTTATCGGAGATGGTAGTTTGGCCTTTGTGGTTGCAAATATTATCAATTATACCTTGCCAGAAGCAGAGATTATCGTCATTGGTCGCCATTGGGAAAAACTAGAGCTCTTCTCTTTTGCTAAAGAGTGCTACATTACTGATAATATACCAGAAGATTTAACCTATGATCATGGATTTGAGTGCTGTGGTGGGGATGGTACAGGCCCAGCTATCAATGACTTGATTCGTTATATTCGCCCACAGGGAACGGTTCTCATGATGGGAGTGAGCGAATACAAGGTTAATATCAATACACGAGACGCTTTGGAAAAAGGATTGTTATTAGTGGGATCGTCTCGTTCAGGACGCGTCGATTTTGAAAAGGCCATTCAAATGATGGAAGTTAAAAAGTTTGCGAATCGTCTGAAGAATATCCTTTATGTTGAAGAGCCTGTGAGAGAAATCAAGGACATTCACCGTGTCTTTGCTACAGACCTGAATACTGCTTTTAAAACAGTATTCAAGTGGGAAGTGTAGGAGATGGAGGTTAATTGTGGAAAAACTCATCAAAGAAAAAATTTCTTCTTTACTATCTAATGAAGAGGAAGTACTCAGTGTCGAACAGCTGGGAGGCATGACCAACCAAAACTATTTGGTTAAAACAACCAACAAACAGTATATTGTGAAATTTTTTGGTAAAGGGACTGAAAAACTCATCAATCGTCAAAATGAAAAGTATAATCTTGAACTTTTAGAGGATTTAGATTTAGATGTTAAAAATTATCTCTTTGATATTGAGTCAGGGATCAAAGTAAATGAATACATCGAATCAGCAGTAACTCTTGATTCAACATCAATTAAGTCCAAGTTTGAAAAGATTGCACCAATTTTACAAACCATCCACGCTTCAGGGAAAGAATTAAGAGGAGAATTTGCTCCTTTTGAGGAAATCAGCAAATATGAATCCTTGATTGAGGGACCTATCCCTTATGAAAACTATGAAGCTGTAAGAAAAGATGTATTTTCACTAGAAAAGAGATTGGCTGATTTGGGTGTTGATAGAAAGTCCTGTCACATCGATTTGGTACCAGAAAACTTTATCGAGTCACCACAAGGTCGTTTGTATTTGATTGACTGGGAATACTCTTCTATGAATGACCCGATGTGGGATTTGGCAGCTCTTTTCTTAGAGTCTGAATTTACAAAGCAAGAGGAAGATGATTTCCTTTCCTACTATGAAAGTGACAAAACGCCTGTATCACGTGAGAAGATTCGTATCTATAAAATCTTGCAAGATACTATCTGGAGTTTGTGGACAGTGTACAAAGAAGCTCAAGGGGCTGATTTTGGAGATTACGGTGTCAATCGTTACCAAAGAGCTGTCGAAGGTTTGACTTATTATGGAGGTTAGGATGAAGAATAAAAATGGTGTTTCCTTTGGTCTGCTCTCTGGTATCTTCTGGGGATTAGGTCTAACAATTAGTGCTTATATCTTTTCAATTTTTACAAATCTTTCACCTTTTGTGGTGGCTGCTGCTCATGATTTCTTAAGTATCTTTATCTTGTTAGCTTTTCTTTTGGTAAAAGAAAGAAAAGTTCGTCTTTCGATTTTCTTAAATATTCGAAATGTGAGTGTAATTATCGGTGCTTTACTAGCAGGACCTATTGGTATGCAGGCCAATCTTTATGCGGTTAAATATATTGGTAGTTCTCTAGCTTCATCTGTATCGGCTATTTACCCAGCAGTTTCAGTTTTACTAGCCTTCTTCATTTTGAAACACAAGGTTTCAAAGAATACAGTATTCGGTGTTTTCTTGATTATTGCAGCGATCATTGCTCAAACCTACAAGGTTGAACAAGTTAACTCGTTTTACATTGGGATTCTTTGTGCCCTTATCTGTGCCATTGCCTGGGGGAGTGAAAGTGTTCTCAGCTCCTATGCTATGGAAAGTGATTTAAGTGAAATTGAAGCCTTGTTAATTCGACAAGTAACCTCATTCTTGTCCTATCTTGTGATTGTGCTCTTTTCTCACCATTCGTTTGCAGAAGTGGCAGATGGGCAGTTACTAGGCCTCTTGCTTGTCTTTGCGGCCTTTAATATGATTTCCTACTTAGCTTATTATATCGCCATTAATCGCTTGCAACCTGCGAAAGCAACAGGTTTGAATGTTAGCTATGTAGTCTGGACTGTCTTATTTGCAGTTATTTTCTTGGGTGCACCGCTAGATATGCTGACAATCATCACTTCACTTATTGTTATGGCTGGTGTTTATATTATTATTAAAGAATAAAGGAGATTCGTGTGAAAGCGATTATTTTAGCAGCGGGCTTAGGAACTCGTCTGCGCCCTATGACTGAAAATACACCAAAAGCTTTGGTTAAGGTTAATCAAAAACCCTTGGTAGAATACCAAATCGAGTTTTTGAAAGAGAGAGGAATTGATGAGATTATTATCGTTGTCGGTTACCTCAAAGAACAATTTGACTACCTAAAAGAAAAATATGGTGTCCGTTTAGTCTTTAACGACAAGTATGCTGATTACAATAACTTTTACTCACTTTATCTAGTAAAAAAAGATTTGGCTAACAGCTATGTCATCGATGCAGATAACTATCTTTTCAAAAATATGTTTCGAAACGATCTTAAACGTTCTACCTATTTTAGCGTTTATCGTGAAGACTGTACCAACGAGTGGTTCTTGGTTTACGGTGATGACTACAAGGTTCAAGACATTATTGTTGACAGCAAAGCTGGTCGCATTCTGAGTGGAGTTTCATTCTGGGATGCACCAACAGCAGAGAAGATTGTTGGCTTTATTGACAAAGCTTACGAAAATGGTGAATTTGTTGATCTCTACTGGGACAACATGGTTAAGGATAATATCAAAGAATTGGATGTCTATGTCGAAGAATTAGAAGGAAATAGCATCTATGAAATTGATAGTGTAAAAGATTACCATAAGTTAGAAGAGATTTTATCTACTATTAAGTAAGGAAAGAGAAGAAGGCTTGGGCCTTCTTTTTTTGTGGATATTATAACAAGAATGTTTGATATTGATTGTATTCTTTAAATGAAACAAAAATTACAAAAAAATGAACAAAATAAAACAAAAATTATTGACAACGATTTCATATAGTGTTATACTTATTACATAAAAGATAATTGAAAGAAGGGAAAATGTTATGGGATTAGATCATTTCTTTGACAAAAACCTGGTGTTTTGCTTAGAAGCGGATAATCAAGAACAACTCTTTGATCAGGTAGCAAGCTTGTTGGAAGAACGAGAAATTGTCACTCCAACTTATCGTGAAGCCTTGATCACGCGTGAAAAGTCATTTCCAACTGGTTTAGATATGGAATTTCTAGGAAAGGATTTGCCAAATGTGGCAATCCCTCATACAGATATTGTTCATAATCTAGCTGAGAAAGTGGTGGTTGTTCGATTAGAAAAACCAGTAACTTTTCACAATATGATTGCTCCTGATAAGGAAGTAGAAGTATCCCTACTCTTCTTTATCATTAACAACTCAAGTTCAAGTCAAACAAATATTCTGGCTCAGTTGATGGACTTTTTCACAGGAAATGGACATCTGGAAGATTTATCAAAAATTTCCGAACCAGAAAAACTTTATGCTTACATTGCTGAAGCAACCGCTTAATCTTGTCTATTAAAAAATAAAATCGGAGGAAATCCAAATGATTAAAATTCTTGCTGCCTGCGGTGCAGGTGTTAACTCAAGTCACCAAATTAAAAGTGCTCTAGAAGAAGAACTTTCAAACCGTGGTTATGACGTTCACTGTGATGCAGTCATGGTCAAAGATGTAAACGAAGACCTTATTAAGGGCTACGATATCTTTACACCAATCGCCGCAACTGACCTTGGTTTTGAACCAGGTATTCCAGTAATTGAAGCTGGACCAATCTTGTTCCGTATTCCAGCGATGAGCGCACCAGTATTTGACAATATTGAAGCAGCTATCAAAGAACATGGACTAAGCTAATTTATTCTTTATCTTGTTAACATTCATATAACTAAAAAAACGGGAGGAACTATTATGGATGTCATTATCAATCTGGCCAACGATATCTTCAAACCTATCTTGGATATGGGTGGACCAATCATCATGCTGATCATTTTGACAGTATTGGCTCTACTTTTTGGAGTGAAATTCTCCAAAGCGCTTGAAGGTGGTATTAAACTTGCCATCGCTCTTACTGGTATCGGTGCTATCATCGGTATGCTCAATGGAGCTTTCTCAGAATCACTTAAAAAATTCGTTGAAAACACTGGTATCCATTTGAACATCACTGACGTTGGTTGGGCACCACTTGCTACAATCACTTGGGGATCTGCTTGGACACTTTACTTCTTGCTTGTAATGTTGATTGTCAACGTTGTGATGCTTGCAATGAAGAAAACAGATACACTTGACGTCGATATCTTCGATATCTGGCACTTGTCAATCACTGGTCTTTTGATCAAATGGTACGCAGACAACAACGGTGTAAGCCAAGGGGTTTCACTCTTCATCGCAACTGCAGCAGTTGTCCTTGTAGGTATTTTGAAAATCATCAACTCTGACCTGATGAAACCAACATTCGACGACCTTCTTAATGCACCAAGTTCATCACCAATGACTTCAACACACATGAACTACATGATGAACCCAGTTATCATGGTTTTGGATAAGATTTTTGAAAAATTCTTCCCAGGTCTTGATAAATATGACTTTGATGCTGCTAAATTGAACAAAAAAATCGGTTTCTGGGGATCTAAATTCTTCATCGGTTTCATCCTTGGTATTGTTATCGGTTTTATGGGTACTCCACAACCTGTTGAAGGACTTAAAGATGCTGCAAACTGGCAAGAAGTTATTAAAGGTTGGTTGTCTCTTGGTTTGACAGCCGGTGTAGCTTTGGAACTCTTCTCACTTATCGGATCTTGGTTCATCGCAGCCGTAGAACCACTTTCACAAGGTATTACAAACGTTGCTACTAAACGTCTTCAAGGACGTAAATTCAACATCGGTCTTGACTGGCCTTTCATCGCTGGTCGTGCTGAAATCTGGGCTTGTGCTAACGTACTCGCTCCAATCATGCTAGTTGAAGCTGTGCTTCTTTCAAACGTCGGTAATGGTATCTTGCCTCTTGCAGGTATCATCGCTATGGGTGTGACTCCAGCTCTCTTGGTTGTTACACGTGGTAAATTGCTCCGTATGATTATCTTCGGAACACTCTTGTTGCCTCTCTTCCTTCTTTCTGGTACTCTTATCGCACCATTTGCAACAGAACTTGCTAAAGGTGTAGGTGCCTTTCCTAAAGGTGTAGATAGTGCTCAATTGATCACTCACTCAACTCTTGAAGGACCAATTGAAAAACTATTTGGTTGGGCAATCGGTAATGCTACAACAGGTGATATCAAAGCAATCCTTGGTGCAGCAGTCTTCCTTGTATTCTATGTAGGTATCTTTGCTTGGTATAGAAAACAAATGATCAAACGTAACGAAGAATACGCAGCAAATGCTAAATAATTCGCTCCTATAAAATGTAAATTGTGAAAACTAGGTTGTTAATTTCCTACATTGGGAGTGGCAACCTAGTTTTTTATATAAAGATCTAAAAATAGTTGGAGAATATTATGGTAATTGAAATCAAATCAGACCAGTTAACGGTCCAGTTTAAAACCTTAGGTGGCGCCTTGTCGTCGATCAAGGATCGAGAAGGCATTGAGTATCTGTGGCAAGGAGATGCAACTTACTGGAGTGGACAAGCGCCAGTACTTTTCCCAATTTGTGGCTCTTTAAGAGAAGATATAGCCTTCTACAGTCACGAAGATGGAACGGAGACGAAAGGAAACATTCCTCGTCACGGTTTGGTCCGTAAAAAAGAATTTGAATTAGTTGAACAGACAGAAAACAGCGTAACCTTTGCTATTGAAGATGATGAGAATACTTATCAGAACTATCCTTATCATTTCCTCCTTGAAATCACTTATCTAGTGACTGGCAAGACTGTTCGTACTCAATACAAGATTTTCAATAAAGAAACTAATAAAGTAATGCCATTCTTTATAGGAGGACATCCAGGCTTTAATTGCCCTCTACTAGATGGCGAAACTTATGAAGATTACTATTTAGAGTTTGAGAAAGAAGAGACTTGCTCTGTTCCTCGTCCTTTCCCAGAAACTGGAATGTTAGATTTCCAAGATAGAAGTCCATGGTTGGATTCTCAAAAGGAAGTGGACCTCAGTTACGATCTGTTTAGTGTTGATGCAGTGACTTTGGATGAGTTGCAATCCAGAACAATTTCCCTTCGTTCTCGTAAACATGAGAAGGGATTAAAAGTACACTTCCAAGAGTTTTCAAATCTCATCATTTGGTCAACTTTGAATAAGGGACCATTCATTGCTTTTGAACCATGGTCTGGCTTGTCAACATCTCTTGAAGAAGGAAATCATCTAGAAGATAAGAAGAATGTTCGTCTCCTAGAACCTGATCAAGTAGATCAGATTGGCTTTGATATTGAAATATTTTAGATAAAAAACCACAAAAACAAACATTTACTGTTGACTTTTTCTATAAATAGGAGTATATTATGTTTGTAAGAAACAAATGATGTTTGTAGCAAACAAATAATCACTTGTTATATTCTCTATTGTAGAGAAAGTTTCTTTCTAGGAACTTGATTTCCTGGACTTGGATAAGGTGATATTCATCTCATTCAATCAAATTTATCACTAAACTGCTAGAAAGTCTTTTGTAGGTAAACTGCTAACTATAAAAGTCTTTACTAGCCTAGAAAAATAAAAAGGAGTATACAATATGTCTATTGTTATCGGTGCAGATGCTGCAGGTTTGAGATTGAAAGAAGTTGTGAAAGACTTCTTGGAAAAAGAAAACTTCCACGTTGTGGATGTTACAGCTGAAGGTCAAGACTTTGTTGATGTGACTCTTGCTGTTGCTGCAGAAGTAAACAAAGAAGAACAAAATCTTGGTATCGTGATTGATGCTTATGGGGCTGGTCCGTTTATGGTCGCAACAAAAATCAAAGGAATGGTTGCCGCAGAAGTATCTGACGAACGTTCAGCTTATATGACTCGTGGACACAACAACTCACGTATGATCACTATGGGTGCACAACTTGTTGGTGATGAATTGGCTAAAAACATTGCTAAAGGTTTTGTTAATGGTAAATACGACGGTGGTCGTCACCAAATTCGTGTTGATATGTTGAACAAAATGTGCTAATTAGATTACAGTAAGAAAGGTAAGTTAAAAATGAGAATTGCAATTGGATGTGACCACATCGTAACAGATGAAAAAATGGCGGTTTCAGAATTTTTGAAATCAAAGGGATATGAAGTCATCGACTTTGGTACCTATGACCACACACGTACTCACTACCCAATCTTTGGTAAAAAAGTTGGTGAAGCCGTTACAAGCGGTCAAGCTGATCTTGGGGTATGTATCTGTGGTACTGGTGTTGGTATCAACAACGCTGTCAATAAAGTTCCAGGAGTTCGTTCTGCCTTGGTTCGTGATATGACAACAGCTCTTTACGCAAAAGAACAATTGAACGCCAACGTTATCGGTTTTGGTGGTAAGATCACTGGTGAATTGCTCATGTGCGACATCATTGAAGCTTTCATCAATGCTGAATACAAACCATCAGAAGAAAACAAAAAATTGATTGCGAAAATTGAGCACGTTGAAACTCACAATGCTCATCAAGCAGATGCAAACTTCTTTACAGAATTCCTTGAAAAATGGGATCGCGGTGAATACCACGACTAAGAGGTGACGCATGATTTTAACAGTCACAATGAATCCGTCCATTGATATTTCTTATCCTTTGGATGAATTAAAAATTGACACTGTCAACCGTGTGGTGGACGTGACCAAGACAGCTGGTGGTAAAGGTCTCAATGTTACCCGAGTCCTTTCAGAATTTGGGGACTCTGTTGTTGCTACTGGTTTAGTTGGTGGCAAGCTTGGTGAGTTTTTAGTTGAAAATATCGATGATAAGGTTAAGAAAGATTTCTTCTCAATTCAGGGAGAAACTCGTAACTGTATCGCTATTCTTCACGGAGATAACCAAACGGAAGTTCTTGAAAAAGGTCCTGTAGTATTGGAACAGGAAGGTCAAGATTTCTTGGCTCATTTCGAAAATCTTCTTGACGCTGTGGAAGTAGTTGCTATCTCTGGTAGTCTTCCAGCTGGCCTTCCAGTTGACTATTATGCAAGCTTAGTAGAACTTGCTAATCGCGCAGGAAAACCAGTTGTTCTGGATTGCTCAGGTGCTGCCCTTCAGGCGGTTCTTGAATCACCACATAAACCAACAGTAATCAAACCAAATAACGAAGAATTGTCTCAGCTTCTTGGGAAAGAAGTTTCTGAGGATTTGGATGAGTTAAAAGAAGTTCTTCAAGAGCCTCTATTTGCAGGGATTGAGTGGATAATTGTTTCACTTGGTGCAAATGGTGCTTTTGCAAAACATGGGGACACTTTCTACAAGGTAGATATTCCAAGAATTCAGGTAGTGAACCCTGTTGGATCTGGAGATTCTACTGTGGCAGGGATTTCCTCAGGACTTCTTCATAAGGAATCTGATCAACAACTCCTCATCAAGGCCAATGTCCTTGGTATGCTCAATGCTCAAGAAAAGATGACAGGTCATGTCAATATGGCCAACTATCAAGCTTTATATGATCAATTAATAGTAAAAGAGGTATAAAATGGCTTTAACAGAACAAAAACGTGCACGCTTAGAAAAACTTTCTGATGAAAATAGTATCATCTCAGCTCTTGCCTTTGACCAACGTGGCGCTTTGAAACGCCTTATGGCTCAATACCAAACGGAAGAGCCAACAGTTGCTCAAATGGAAGAACTTAAAGTCTTGGTGGCTGATGAATTGACAAAATACGCATCATCTATGCTCCTTGACCCTGAGTATGGACTTCCAGCTACAAAAGCCCTTGATGCTAATGCTGGTCTTCTCCTTGCTTATGAAAAAACAGGATACGACACAACAAGCACCAAACGCTTGCCAGACTGCTTGGATGTTTGGTCTGCCAAACGCATCAAAGAACAAGGTGCAGATGCTGTCAAATTCTTGCTTTACTATGATGTAGACAGCTCTGACGAACTCAATCAACAAAAACAAGCCTACATCGAACGCATTGGTTCTGAATGCGTGGCAGAAGACATTCCATTCTTCCTTGAAATCCTCGCTTACGATGAAAAAATCGCTGATGCAGGTTCTGCAGAATACGCAAAAGTGAAACCACAGAAGGTTATCGGTGCCATGAAGGTCTTCTCAGACCCACGCTTCAACATCGACGTCTTGAAAGTGGAAGTTCCAGTCAATGTGAAATACGTTGAAGGCTTTGGTGATGGTGAAATCGTGCATACACGAGAAGAAGCAGCAGCTTTCTTCAAAGCGCAAGACGAAGCAACAAATCTTCCTTACATCTACTTAAGTGCAGGTGTATCAGCTAAACTCTTCCAAGAAACCCTTGTCTTTGCTCACGAATCAGGCGCAAACTTCAACGGTGTTCTTTGCGGCCGTGCAACTTGGGCTGGATCAGTTGAAGCCTACATCAAAGACGGTGAAGTAGCAGCTCGTGAATGGCTACGCACAACTGGATTTGAGAACATTGATGAACTCAACAAAGTTCTCCAAACCACAGCGACTTCATGGACTGAACGTGTATAAGTTTTCCCCCCTAATCTTAGGAACATTGATCTAAATAAAAATTTTAAAAAAAGTTGAATGTAAAGGTTTACAAAAAAACTTACTTGTGCTATACTTAAATCACAAGTTAATACAAGGTGAGTGTTACTAAGTAATATTAGGCATGATCACAGGTGGATTAGAAATCAATAGATTTTCTAGTTCATTTGTGGTCATTTTTTGTACTCATATACCTTTAAGAGATAAAAGGAGGTTGACATGTATCGAATTCTAAATCCAATGAATCACAATGTTTCACTTGTCAGAAATGACAAAGGAGAAGAGGTGATTGTAATTGGTAAGGGGATTGCATTCGGAAAGAAGAAGGGGGATTTGATTGCTGAAAATAAGGTTGAGAAAATCTTTCGGATGAAGACCGAAGAGTCAAGAGAAAACTTTATGGCTCTCCTCAAAGATGTTCCGCTTGATTTTATCACAGTGACTTATGAAATCATTGATAAGCTATCAAAGAAATATCATTATCCGATTCAAGAGTATCTCTACGTAACCTTGACAGATCATATTTACTGCTCTTACCAAGCTCTAGCACAAGGAAGGTACAAGGATAGTAATCTGCCAGATATTTCCACTAAGTATCCTGTCGCTTTTCAAATCGCAAAGGAAGCCTTTGAAATCTATCGTCAGAAGTTGACAGATCATTTCCCTGAGGATGAAATTATTCGGATCGCTTATCATTTCATTAATGCCGAAGGTGAAAATGAAGTGGAACTTGTGGAGTCGATTGATAAGAGGAAAGAAATTCTCAGGAATGTTGAAGAAGTGCTAAAGGGTTATGCAATTCAACGAACCAAAGAGAATAATCATTTCTATGATCGCTTTATGATTCATTTGAATTATTTCTTGGATTATTTAGACAGATCTAGAGATGATAACCAATCACTTCTGGATATGGAAGATCATATTAAACAATCCTATCCAAAAGCATTTGAGATCGGTTCCAAAATCTATGATGTGATTACGCAACATACGGGTCTTGATTTGTATAAAAGTGAACGAGTTTATCTAGTTCTACATATCCAACGTTTATTGTCATAAAAATTTAATTAAAAATACATAAGGAGAATTCTATCATGAATAGAGAAGAAGTAACATTGTTAGGTTTTGAAATTGTTGCCTATGCTGGCGATGCTCGATCAAAACTATTGGAAGCTTTAAAGGCTGCTGAAGCTGGCGATTTTGCGAAAGCTGATACTCTCGTAGAGGAAGCTGGTGGTTGCATCGCGGAGGCACACCACGCGCAAACAAGCCTTTTGACTAAGGAGGCAGCTGGTGAAGATTTGGCTTATAGTGTAACCATGATGCACGGTCAGGATCACTTGATGACTACCATTTTGTTAAAAGATTTGATGCACCATTTAATCGAACTCTACAAGAGAGGAGTTAAGTAATGAACAAACTAATTTCTTTTATCGAGAAAGGAAAGCCTTTCTTTGAAAAACTGTCTCGTAATATCTACCTTCGCGCTATTCGTGATGGTTTCATTGCTGGTATGCCAGTTATTCTCTTCTCAAGTATCTTTATCTTGATTGCTTTTGTACCAAACTCATGGGGCTTTAAATGGTCTGATGATGTTGTAAATCTCCTTATGAAACCTTATAGCTATTCAATGGGGATTCTAGCTCTCTTGGTAGCTGGTACAACAGCTAAGTCATTGACCGACTCAGTAAACCGTAGCATGGAGAAAACGAACCAAATCAACTATATGTCAACACTTTTAGCTGCGATTGTTGGTTTGTTGATGTTAGCAGCTGATCCGATTGAAGGTGGCTTTGCGACAGGTTTCCTTGGAACAAAAGGTTTGCTTTCAGCATTCCTTGCTGCCTTTGTTACTGTAACCATCTATAAGGTTTGTGTTAAGAACAACGTCACTATTCGTATGCCTGACGAAGTTCCACCAAATATCTCACAAGTCTTTAAAGATGTGATTCCATTCACTCTATCAGTGGTTTCTCTTTATGCTCTCGATTTACTAGCTCGTCATTTTGTTGGTGCAAGCGTAGCTGAATCAATCGGTAAATTCTTTGCACCGTTATTCTCTGCTGCTGATGGTTATCTAGGTATTACGATTATCTTTGGTGCCTTTGCCTTCTTCTGGTTTGTTGGTATCCATGGTCCATCTATCGTTGAACCAGCAATCGCAGCTATTACCTATGCAAATGCCGAAGTCAACTTGAACCTTCTCCAACAAGGGATGCATGCAGACAAGATCCTTACTTCAGGTACACAAATGTTTATTGTTACCATGGGTGGTACAGGTGCAACACTGGTTGTTCCATTCATGTTCATGTGGTTAACTAAATCAAAACGAAATCGTGCAATCGGACGTGCTTCAGTAGTGCCAACTTTCTTTGGTGTAAATGAACCAATCTTGTTTGGTGCACCGCTTGTATTGAACCCGATTTTCTTTATTCCATTTATCTTTGCGCCAATTGCTAACGTATGGATCTTTAAATTCTTTATTGAAACGCTTGGCATGAACTCATTTACTGCCAACCTTCCTTGGACAACACCAGGTCCTCTCGGTATTGTTCTCGGTACAAACTTCCAATTCTTGTCATTTGTACTTGCTGCTTTGTTAATTCTTGTAGACGTAGCCATTTACTATCCATTCCTCAAGGTTTATGATGAACAAATTCTTGAAGAAGAGCGTTCAGGTAAAGCCAATGATGAATTGAAAGAAAAAGTAGCAGCAAACTTCAATACTGCCAAAGCAGATGCTATTCTTGAAAAAGCTGGTGTAGAAACAGCGCAAAACACAATCACAGAAGAAACTAATGTTCTCGTTCTCTGTGCAGGAGGAGGTACAAGTGGTCTTCTTGCAAATGCTCTAAATAAGGCAGCTGCAGAGTACCAAGTTCCTGTTAAAGCAGCAGCTGGTGGCTATGGTGCTCACCGTGAAATGTTGCCTGAGTTTGATCTGGTTATCCTTGCTCCTCAAGTTGCTTCAAACTTTGAAGACATGAAGGCCGAAACCGACAAACTTGGTATCAAACTTGCCAAGACAGAAGGTGGCAAATACATTAAATTGACTCGCGATGGAAAAGGCGCTCTTGCCTTTGTTCAAGCGCAGTTTGAAGAATAAAAGGTAAATAGCGAAGAAGTGAGATGGAGGAATTCCTCCCGACTCTATCTCCATCTCATTTCTATTTCTTGAAAGGTGAATCAAATGACAAAAACACTTCCAAAAGACTTTATTTTTGGCGGGGCAACAGCAGCCTATCAAGCAGAAGGTGCGACCAATACCGATGGTAAAGGACCAGTTGCCTGGGATAAATACCTCAAAGATAACTACTGGTACACTGCTGAACCAGCCAGTGATTTCTATCACAAATACCCAGTTGACCTCAAACTAGCAGAAGAGTATGGTGTCAATGGTATCCGTATTTCAATCGCTTGGTCACGTATCTTTCCAACTGGTTACGGGAAAGTCAATGCCAAGGGAGTTGAGTTCTATCATAATCTATTTGCAGAATGTCACAAACGGCATGTTGAGCCCTTTGTAACTCTTCATCACTTTGACACGCCAGAAGCACTTCATTCAAATGGAGATTTCCTGAACAGAGAAAACATTGATCACTTTGTGGATTATGCAGCCTTCTGTTTTGAAGAATTTCCTGAAGTCAACTATTGGACAACCTTTAATGAAATTGGGCCGATAGGAGATGGTCAGTATTTAGTTGGGAAATTCCCTCCAGGTATTCAGTACGACCTTGCCAAAGTCTTTCAATCTCATCACAATATGATGGTGTCGCATGCGCGTGCAGTCAAGCTATATAAGGTTAAAGGCTATAAAGGTGAAATTGGTGTGGTTCATGCCCTGCCTACTAAGTATCCTCTGGATCCAAATAATCCAGCAGATGTTCGCGCTGCTGAGTTGGAAGATATCATCCACAATAAATTTATCTTGGATGCAACTTATCTTGGACGATATTCCGGAGAAACCATGGAAGGCGTCAACCATATTTTATCCATCAATGGTGGTAGCTTAGATCTTCGTGAAGAAGATTTCACAGCATTAGAAGCTGCAAAAGACTTGAACGACTTCCTCGGCATTAACTACTATATGAGTGATTGGATGCAAGCCTTTGATGGAGAAACTGAAATTATCCATAATGGTAAAGGTGAGAAAGGAAGCTCTAAATACCAAATCAAAGGTGTTGGTCGTCGTGTAGCTCCTGATTATGTACCACGTACGGATTGGGATTGGATTATCTACCCTCAAGGTTTGTATGATCAAATCATGCGCGTGAAGAAAGATTACCCAAATTACAAAAAAATCTACATCACAGAGAATGGTCTCGGATACAAAGATGAGTTTGTGGATGGAACAGTCTACGATGATGGACGGATTGATTATGTTAAGAAACATATGGAAGTGATTGCAGATGCAATCTCTGATGGAGCCAACGTCAAAGGCTACTTTATCTGGTCATTGATGGATGTCTTCTCTTGGTCAAACGGTTATGAAAAACGCTACGGTCTCTTTTATGTAGACTTTGAAACTCAAGAACGTTATCCTAAGAAATCAGCTCACTGGTACAAGAAACTAGCTGAGACACAACTTATTGAATAAAATTCAACAAAAATTCCCCGCCAAAAGGCAGGGGAATTTTTATGGTTTTGATAAAAGAATGGTTGTTTGTTTCGACAGGTCTTCAAATGTCTCCTGACTCAGTTTGGAATCTGAAACGATTGTATCAATCTCTGAGATATTGTAGAAGGTGTAAAAATCAAACTTATTAAACTTACTGTGGTCTGCCAGTAAGTATTTTTTATTGGCATTGTTCAAGGCGATTCGTTGTACCTCGCCCTCTTCTTCACTGAAAGTAGCAATTGCCTTATCCTTAATACCATTACAACTTACAAAAGCTTTAGAAAACTGAAGATTGGTCAAATCCTGTAAGGTAAGTGTTCCTACAAAAGCACCAGTGATAGAGCGATAATTTCCACCAATCAAGATCAAATCTGTTAGTTTTCGTTCGTTTAGGATGAGAAAGACAGGAAGACTGTTTGTTACAACACGAATATTATCAATTGGGAGCTCACGAGCAAAACATTCTAAGGTTGTTCCTGGCCCGATAAAAATGGTTTCACCTTCGTCAATCAAATGACCAGCAAAACGGCTAATTTCTTGTTTTTCAGCAATCTGCAAGCCTTGTTTTTCAACATTTGAGCGTTCGTTGTTTAAGAGAGAACCTGTACGAAGTTTTTCAGCGCCACCGTGCACACGAACCAGCAAATCCTTGTCTGCCAATTCTTGTAAGTAGCGGCGAGCTGTCATATCTGACACATCAAGACTCTCCATAATCTCTTTTACAGTAATAGTGCCTTTTGTGTTTACTGCTTCTAGAATACTATCTAGTTTTTCTTGCTTTAGCATCCTTATCACCTCGATTTCTACTATTATTATCTTACCATAAAACGCTCAATCAATCAAATAGAAAAAAACAAAAGAAAACAAAAACAAAAATATCATGGTTATTTTAAACAAACCATGATATTTTGAATGATTGGTCAAATTAGTCCAAACCGTAGTTGTAATCCTCGTCTTGCATGGCTTCAACTTCACCAAGGAGGTATCCATTTCCGACTTGAGAGAAGAAGTCGTGGTTAGAAGTTCCTGTTGAGATTCCGTTCATGACGATAGGATTGACATCATCAGCTGAATCTGGGAAGAGCGGATCTTGTCCTAGGTTCATAAGCGCCTTATTGGCATTGTAACGAAGGAAGGTTTTAACTTCCTCAGTCCAGCCAACACCGTCATAGAGGCTTTCTGTATAGCCCTCTTCGTTCTCGTAGAGAGTGTAGAGCAGGTCGTACATCCATTCTTTGAGCTTTTCTTGCTCTTCTTCAGGTAATTCATTGAAACCAAGTTGGAATTTGTAACCAATGTAGGTTCCGTGAACAGACTCATCACGAATGATCAGTTTGATGATTTCCGCAACATTAGCCAGTTTGTTGTTACCAAGATAGTAAAGCGGTGTAAAGAAACCAGAGTAGAAGAGGAAGGTTTCAAGGAAAACGCTGGCAACTTTCTTTTCTAGAGGGCTACCATTGAGGTAGATCTCATTGATAATTTCCGCTTTTCTTTGTAGGTAGGGGTTAGTGTTGGTCCATTCAAAAATTTCTTCAATCTCAGCCTTGGTATTCAAGGTAGAGAAGATAGAAGAATAAGATTTTGCATGGACAGATTCCATAAACTGGATGTTGTTGAAAACAGCTTCCTCATGCGGCGTACGGATGTCTGCGCGAAGCGCTTGAACCCCTGTTTCAGATTGCATGGTATCCAAAAGGGTCAAACCACCAAAGACTTTTCCAACCAAGTCTTTTTCTTTGTTTGATAGTTTTCTCCAGTCGTCTAGGTCATTTGACAAGGGGATACGCGTATCGAGCCAGAATTGCTCTGTCAGCTTTTCCCAAGTTGATTTGTCGATGACATCTTCGATGGCATTCCAGTTAATGGCTTTGTAGTAAGTTTCCATTTGAAATCTCTTTCTGTATGTAATAATGCGATTGCCGAATCATCTCTATTTTATCATAGTCTGAGAAGAGTATCGCACAAAAAGTCGGAAGCCCGACTTTTTAGTTTTTCATAGTATTTAAGATACTTATCAAGTTTTGTCTGGCGGGTAACTTAATCAGTAGTCTGAGAAAACGTGGCTGCCTCAGATAAAAATTAAATCACACAGCTTTCACATTGGTTAGCACCGACTTCTCCACCATCATCTGTAAAGGTACGGACGTAGTAGATAGACTTGATACCCTTGTTAAAGGCATAGTTACGAAGGATAGACAAGTCACGTGTCGTTTGTTTGTTTTCTTTCTTCCATTCGTAAAGACCTTTTGGAATATCGCTACGCATGAAGAGGGTGAGTGAAAGTCCTTGATCCACGTGCTCAGTTGCAGCCGCGTATACATCGATTACCTTACGCATATCCATGTCGTAGGCAGAAGTGTAGTAAGGAATAGTATCTGTTGACAAACCTGCAGCAGGATAGTAGATCTTACCGATTTTCTTCTCTTGGCGTTCTTCGATACGTTGCGTAATCGGGTGGATAGAAGCAGAAACATCGTTGATGTAGCTGATAGAACCATTTGGAGCAACAGCTAGACGGTTTTGGTGATAAAGACCATCTGCTTGAACCTTGTCGCGAAGTTCAGCCCAGTCAGCAGCACTTGGGATAAAGACATCTTTAAAGAGTTCTTTAACACGGTCTGATTTTGGAACAAATTCACCAGTTACATACTTTTCGAAGTAGCTACCGTTAGCATAGTCTGATTTTTCAAAGTTGTGGAAGGTTACACCACGCTCGCGAGCGATATTGTTTGATTCTACCAAGGTCCAGTAGTTCATAAGCATAAAGTAGATGCTTGTAAATTCAATTGACTCAGGTGATCCGTACTCAATCAGTTGTTGGGCAAGGTAACTATGAAGTCCCATGGCACCAAGGCCAAAGGTGTGAGCCAAACTGTTTCCGTGGTCGATAGTAGGGACAGCTACGATGTGTGAACTATCTGTAACGAAAGTAAGGGCACGAACCATCGCGCGAATAGAACGACCAAAGTCAGGTGAAGTCATCATGTTGACCACGTTGGTTGATCCAAGGTTACATGAAACGTCTGTTCCCATTTGAAGGAATTCTTGAGCATCGTTGATCAAGCTTGGTTTTTGAACTTGAAGAATCTCAGAACACAAGTTACTCATGATAATCTTACCATCTACTGGATTTGCACGGTTGGCTGTATCAATGTTGACGATATAAGGGTAACCAGATTCTTGTTGCAATTTAGAGATTTCAGTTTCCAAATCCCGCGCCTTGATTTTTGTCTTGCGGATATTTGGATTTGCGACTAATTCATCGTATTTTTCAGTGATGTCGATGTAGTTGAATGGCACACCGTATTCAAGCTCTACAGAGTAAGGGCTAAAGAGATACATTTCTTCATTTTTACGAGCTAATTCGTAGAATTTATCGGGTACTACAACACCAAGTGAAAGAGTCTTAACACGAACTTTTTCATCGGCATTTTCTTTCTTAGTGGAAAGGAAAGCGATGATATCTGGGTGAAAGACGTTGAGGTAGACAACCCCAGCACCTTGACGTTGCCCGAGTTGGTTTGAGTAAGAGAAGCTGTCTTCAAAAAGCTTCATAACTGGTACGACACCAGAAGCAGCACCTTCATAACCTTTGATAGGAGCTCCAGCTTCACGAAGGTTGCTGAGGGAAATTCCCACACCACCACCGATACGTGAAAGTTGAAGAGCAGAGTTGATGGAACGTCCGATAGAGTTCATGTCATCAGTTACTTGAATCAAGAAACAAGATACCAACTCCCCACGACGAGCACGACCTGCGTTCAAAAAGGAAGGAGTAGCAGGTTGGTAGCGTTGGTGGATGATTTCATTGGCAATATCAGTCGCAATTGCTTCATCCCCGTCAGCAAAGTAAAGTGCATTAAAGAAGACACGGTCTTCCATACTTTCAAGATAATATTCACCGTCATTAGTCTTCAAGGCATATTGATTGTAAAACTTGTAGGCAGCCATGAATGACTTGAATTGGAAGTTTTGGTCTTTGATAAATTGATGTAATTCTTCCAAAAACTCTGGACGGTATTTCTTAAGAAATGCAGTTTCAATGTAGTTGTGTTCAATAAGGTAGTTGATTTTATCAGTAATTGAATCAAAAACCATGGTATTTGGAACTACATTTTCTTTAAAGAAGGCATCCAAGGCTTCCTTATCTTTATGAAGCATGATTTGTCCATTGACAGGACGGTTGATTTCGTTATTGAGACGGAAGTAAGTTACGTCCTCAAGATGTTTTAATCCCATAAAATTTCCTTTATCTAATTACAAAAGAAAGGCCTCTAAGTTAGCCCTAGAAGCAATCTCTTCTGGATGATGTACTAAGATTATGCTAATTGTTTCAGTTTTCCTGGTTGGAAGCCTGAAAAGACTTCAGTTGGTGTTTGGATAACAGGAGCTGCGCTGAAACCGAGCTCTTTAACTTGATCGATGTACTCTGGTTGCTCGTCGAGATTGATCTCACGATAAGCGACATTGTTGCTGTCCAAGAAACGCTTGGTCATCTTACATTGGACACAGTTGTTTTTAGAATAAACGGTTACCATTTTCGTAACTCCTCTTTCAAAATAGATTACTTTCTTAGTATATCAGAAAAAAAAACTTTGTCAAACTTTTTAAACTAAATCTTGTGCTAAAAAGTTACAGTTTTAAAAACAAAGCACAAGATATAGTGTTTTGTCAGAGTGTAAAATTGGGTTTTCATTGAACTATCAAAGTTTATCAAAACAAAAAAACTATATACTGTATATTGGTAAGATAAATAGAAGATTTTCAGCAAGTTATCAGAAAGGAAAACGAAGAAAATAGCAAAAATCGTAAGAGCAGGAATAAGTCTAGCTGAGACAATACTTTAATAAAATAGAAACTGTAATATTTACGAAAAAAAGAAATTTTCTACACAAGATGTCCCAATATTTTGTATTAGAATATCTAAAATATAACCAAAGTGGAAATGACAGATTATGATGTATTCATAAAAATGGATCATTGGTTAATTTTATATAGGATACTTATGAGTTTCGTATCCTTTCATAAGGAGTATATAAATACAATGTTTGAAAAAGTTCATTTTATGTGATACACTACCTGTGATTATAAGATTAAAAAATGGATATCTGAATGCTTTTGTTTGATAGAGAATGTTATCAGATTATAATTAGATTAAATGAATGAAAGAACACAGAATTAGGAGGCGCGTGGTGAAAGAAAATGATGTTATTTTAAAACGGCAATCGACTCAAATATTTTTTAAGAATGGTGATACGGATTTTTTCTTCAATTGGTTGTTAGGAATCGGTGAAATTTTTGGTTTCTCTCATGGAGAGCTTTATTATCTTGCTCAAAGATTGGGGAACTCACCAAAGCCTGATGACTGGAAAAATGTATTTTTATCGCATGTAAACTACCTTGAACAAGAAGCAAGTAATTCAGGATTGAGTGAACAAACAAAGGCGCAGTATTATCTTGCACAGACCTACTCACTTCGCTCGGCAATCCAATTTACCGATCCATTTTCTGAAGAGTATTTACCGACCGTTCGTCAAATGGAGAAGGTGTTTTCTAGTGCAATTCATTCACTAGGTGTACCGATTGAAAAACTAACTATTCCCTATCAGGGTTCTTACTTGCCTGGGTATTATCTTCATAGCGGCGATAATTGTCCAACGCTAATCATGATTGGTGGAGGTGATACTTATCGCGAAGATTTATTTTACTTTGCAGGATATCCTGGCTGGATACGAAATTATAATGTTTTAATGGTTGACCTTCCTGGTCAAGGGAGCAATCCTAGTAGAGGGCTGGTCTTTGATGTGGATGCTTCTATTCCAATTTCATTATGCATAGACTGGTTGGAAAATAGAAATCCTAAACTAAATTATTTAGCTATTTATGGTGTCAGCGGAGGGGGATATTTTACCGCACAAGCTGTCGAAAAGGATCCAAGAATTCATGCTTGGATTGCTAGTACCCCTATTTACGACGTTGCAGAACTTTTCAGAAAAGAATTTGGATCAAGTTTGAAAGCACCTAGTTGGTTAATAAATGCCATTTTAAAATTAGCTGGAAATTTGAATGAATCAGCAAATTTAAATCTTAAAAAGTATGCATGGCAGTTTGGTACTTCTGATTTTAAGAGTGCTATTGATGATGTATTTAACCATGCAAAGATTGTGGATTATCAAAAAATTCAATGCCCATGCCTGTTTATTATGGGAAAGGGTGAGGGTGCTGAACTGCAGCATCAAACTAAGGTAATTTATGAAGCACTTAAATCTAAAAATCAACAAACTAAACTTCAAGTATTTGAGGCGGAAAGTGGTGCGGACGCTCATTGCCAAGTCAATAATCTAAGACTCGCCCATAATGTCGTTTTTGATTGGTTGGATACTTTATTTGAATGGAATCAATCAAAGTTTTAGTTCTACTTATACCACTTAGATATATCTACCTTTTTACTGTTAGGGGCTACAAACTTATTTTACTTTAAGTAGCAAATTGGATAAATTCTCTACTGTTGATGGTAAGAGTAGGTTTTAGAATTTCAGTATTTAGTATTTGATGAAGTCTTTTCAAATAATAGATTTACTGAGTTATATTAATTATAGTTAAATAGTATTATTTCATTATTTACTAGGATTGTCCTCTGATTGGTATTAAGGGAAAATAGCTTTGAAAATTGGAATTTTGAAGGTAATATTCTTTTAATAATTAGTGCCTAAATTTCCCATAGTACCTGTATGATAGAAAAAGAAGCAATTTCATTTTCAGTAAAAGTCCATAAAATACTTGAAAAATTATCTAGAAGGTGATATAATACAGTCTTGTAAGGGTTATCACATATAATCCAAATAAGAAACAATTAAAGGAGAGTCAAACTATGGCTTCTAAAGATTTCCACGTAGTGGCAGAAACAGGTATTCATGCACGTCCAGCAACATTGTTGGTTCAAACAGCTAGCAAATTTGCTTCAGATATCACTCTTGAGTACAAAGGTAAATCAGTAAACCTTAAATCAATCATGGGTGTTATGAGTCTTGGTGTTGGCCAAGGTGCTGACGTTACAATTTCAGCTGAAGGTGCAGATGCTGACGATGCAATCGCTGCAATCACTGAAACTATGGAAAAAGAAGGATTGGCATAAGGAAAATGACAGAAATGCTTAAAGGAATCGCAGCATCTGACGGTGTTGCAGTTGCAAAAGCATATCTACTCGTTCAACCGGATTTGTCATTTGAGACTATTACAGTCGAAGATACAAACGCAGAAGAAGCTCGCCTTGATGCCGCTCTACAGGCATCACAAGACGAGCTTTCTGTTATTCGCGAGAAAGCAGTAGGTACGCTCGGTGAAGAAGCAGCTCAAGTTTTTGACGCTCACTTAATGGTTCTTGCTGACCCAGAAATGATCAGCCAAATCAAGGAAACAATCCGTGCGAAGAAAGTGAATGCAGAAGCAGGTCTGAAAGAAGTAACAGACATGTTTATCACTATCTTTGAAGGCATGGAAGACAACCCATACATGCAAGAACGCGCTGCGGATATCCGCGACGTGACAAAACGTGTATTGGCCAACCTCCTTGGTAAAAAATTGCCAAACCCAGCTTCTATCAATGAAGAAGTGATTGTGATTGCGCATGACTTGACTCCTTCAGATACAGCTCAATTGGACAAAAACTTTGTAAAAGCTTTTGTAACCAACATTGGTGGACGTACAAGCCACTCTGCTATCATGGCGCGTACACTTGAAATTGCAGCAGTATTGGGAACAAACAACATCACTGAAATCGTTAAAGACGGTGATATTCTTGCCGTTAACGGTATCACAGGTGAGGTTATTATCAATCCAACTGATGAGCAAGCGGCTGAATTCAAGGCTGCTGGTGAAGCTTATGCGAAACAAAAAGCTGAATGGGCTCTCTTGAAAGATGCTAAAACAGTAACTGCTGATGGCAAACACTTTGAATTGGCTGCCAACATCGGTACTCCAAAAGACGTTGAAGGTGTCAATGACAACGGTGCTGAAGCTGTTGGTCTTTACCGTACAGAGTTCTTGTACATGGATTCTCAAGACTTCCCAACAGAAGACGAGCAATACGAAGCTTACAAGGCTGTACTTGAAGGAATGAACGGTAAACCTGTTGTCGTTCGTACAATGGATATCGGTGGAGATAAGGAACTTCCTTACTTCGATATGCCTCACGAAATGAACCCATTCCTTGGATTCCGTGCCCTTCGTATCTCTATCTCTGAGACTGGAGATGCTATGTTCCGCACACAAATCCGTGCCCTTCTTCGTGCGTCTGTTCACGGTCAATTGCGTATCATGTTCCCAATGGTTGCGCTCTTGAAAGAATTCCGTGCAGCGAAAGCAGTCTTTGACGAAGAAAAAGCAAACCTTCTTGCTGAAGGTGTTGCAGTTGCGGATAATATCCAAGTTGGTATCATGATCGAAATCCCAGCAGCAGCCATGCTTGCAGATCAATTTGCTAAAGAAGTTGACTTCTTCTCAATTGGTACAAACGACTTGATCCAATACACAATGGCAGCAGACCGTATGAACGAACAAGTTTCATACCTTTACCAACCATACAACCCATCAATCCTACGCTTGATCAACAATGTGATCAAAGCAGCTCACGCTGAAGGGAAATGGGCTGGAATGTGTGGTGAGATGGCTGGTGATCAACAAGCTGTTCCACTTCTTGTCGGAATGGGCTTGGATGAGTTCTCTATGTCAGCAACATCTGTACTTCGTACGCGTAGCTTGATGAAGAAATTGGATACAGCTAAGATGGAAGAGTACGCAAACCGTGCCCTTACAGAATGCTCAACAATGGAAGAAGTCCTTGAACTTCAAAAAGAATACGTTAATTTTGATTAATCGAAAAGTCCTTGCAACTCAGTTGCAGGGGCTTTTTTAAAGAATTTTCAAGAAAATCTTTTTTATATAAAGTCCATTCTAGAGAAAGTAGCGGTGAAGAATAAAAAAATACTTAACTGGTTCATAAAATTCTTGACAAGTTGCAAATTTAGGAGTAAACTATTAACCAGTTAATTAATAGAGAGGAGTTTCTGCAATTTAGAAATGAATTGCAACTAGAAATATCAAAAAAGAAAGTGAGTTTCAATGAAAATTAATAAAAAATACCTTGCTGGTTCTGCGGCAGCTTTAATTTTAAGTGTCTGTTCTTACGAGTTGGGACTGTATCAAGCTAGAACAGTCAAAGAAAATAATCGTGTTTCCTATATAGATGGAAAACAGGCGGCACAAAAAACGGAGAATCTGACTCCTGATGAGGTTAGCAAGAAAGAAGGCATCAATGCGGAGCAAATCGTCATCAAGATAACAGACCAGGGCTATGTCACTTCGCATGGCGACCACTATCATTACTATAATGGCAAAGTCCCTTATGACGCTATCATCAGTGAAGAGTTGCTGATGAAGGATCCAAACTACCAGCTCAAGGACGAGGATATTATCAGTGAAATCAAGGGTGGTTATGTTATCAAGGTAGATGGAAAATACTATGTTTACCTTAAGGATGCAGCCCATGCGGATAATGTCCGTACAAAAGAAGAAATCAATCGGCAAAAACAAGAGCATAGTCAGCATCGTGAAGGAGGAACTTCAGCAAACGATGGTGCGGTAGCCTTGGCACGTTCACAGGGACGCTATACCACGGATGATGGATATATCTTTAATGCATCCGATATCATTGAAGATACTGGTGATGCTTATATCGTTCCTCATGGCAACCATTACCATTACATTCCTAAGAGTGAGTTATCAGCCAGCGAATTGGCTGCCGCAGAAGCCTTCCTATCTGGTAGAAGTGGCCAATCAAATACGCCTACTTATCGCCGTACCAATAACAACAGTACCAGCAGCGATGTAGATAGATGGACTCCATCCTATAATAATCAAGGCAATAGCTATAATCACCAAGGCAGTGGCTATACGAACACATCTAACAACGGTAGCAACGATAGCCAAGTAAGTCAGAGTGATGAGGATATTGATAGCCTTCTGAAACAACTTTATGCCTTGCCACTCAGCCAACGACACGTAGAATCTGATGGCCTTGTCTTTGACCCAGCACAGATTACAAGTCGAACAGCTAGAGGAGTTGCTGTGCCTCATGGGAACCATTACCATTTCATCCCTTATTCACAGATGTCTGAATTGGAAGAACGAATCGCTCGTATTATTCCTCTACAGTACAGTTCGAACCATAGGGTGCCGGATTCAAGACCAGAACAACCAAGTCCACAACCGACTCCGGAACCTAGTCCAAGCCCGCAACCTGCACCAAATCCTCAACCATCTCCAAGCAATCCAATTGACGAAAAATTGGTTAAACAGGCGATTCGAAAAGTAGCTGACGGCTATGTCTTTGAGGAGAATGGAACCTCACGTTATATTCCTGCCAAGGAACTTTCAGCAGAAACTGCTGCAGCCATTGATAGTAAGCTAGCCAAGCAAGAAAGTTTAGCTCATAAGCTCGGAGCTAAGAAAACCAATCTCCCATCTGGTGATCGAGGATTTTACAATAAGGCTTATGATTTACTAGCAAGAATTCATCAGGACTTACTTGCTAATAAAGGTCGTAAAGTTGATTTTGACGCTTTGGATAAACTGTTGGAACGTTTAAATGATGAAAGCAGTGATAAAGTTAAGTTGGTCGAAGATGTACTTGCATTTCTCGCACCGATTCGTCATCCAGAACGTTTAGGAAAACCAAATGCGCAAATTGCCTACACTGATGATGAGATTCAGGTAGCCAAGTTGGCAGGCAAGTATACAACAGAAGATGGCTATATCTTTGATCCCCGTGATATCACCAGTGATGAGGGGGATGCCTATGTAACTCCACATATGACCCATAGTCATTGGATTAAGAAAGATAGTTTGTCTGAAGCCGAAAGAGCGGCAGCCCAGGCTTATGCTAAAGAGAAAGGTTTAACACCTCCTTCGACAGGAAATACAGAGACTAAAGGAGCAGAAGCTATCTACAACCGCGTGAAAGCAGCTAAGAAGGTGCCTCTTGATCGTATGCCTTACAATCTCCAACATACCGTGGAAGTTAAAAACGGTAGTTTAATCATTCCTCATTATGATCATTACCATAACATCAAATTTGAGTGGTTTGACGAAGGACTTTATGAGGCACCTAAGGGGTATACTTTAGAGGATCTCTTTGCGACTGTGAAGTACTATGTCGAACATCCAAACGAACGTCCGCATTCAGATAGTGGTTGGGGAAATGCAAGTGACCATGTTCAAAGAAACCAAAATGGTCAAGCTGATAACAATCATACGGATAAACCATCAGTAGAGAAACCTCGGGCAGACAAACCTGAGGAAGAAAAGCCGCGCGAAGAGAAGCCTCAAAGTGAGAAACCAGAATCTCCAAAACCAACTGAGGAGCCGGAAGAAGAATTACCAGAGGAACCAGAAGAACCTCAGGTCGAGACTGAAAAGGTTGAAGCGAAGTTGAGAGAGGCTGAAGAGCTACTTGCAAAGATCCAAGACCCCATTATCAAGTCCAATGCCAAAGAAACTCTCACTGGCTTAAAAAATAACCTGCTATTTGGTGCTCAGGATAACAATACCATTATGGCTGAAGCTGAAAAGTTGTTGGCTTTATTAAAAGAGAGTAAGTAAAGGTAGTAGCATTTTCTAACTCCTAAAAACAGGATAGGAGAACTAGAAAAGTTAAAATCGAAAATGAGAACAGAATGTAAGTTCTAGTTCTCATTTTTTTCATGAAAATATGTAAAATATCTTGACATATAGTGTAAATAAAGATAAACTATTTACTAGTTAATTAAATGGTTAAATACTAGTTAAGGAGTAACAATGAAAAAAAGAACATTTCTATTATTAGTGGTATGTCTCTTGGTTCTTGTCTTAGGAGCATGTAGTCAAAAAGAAAAACAAGAAGCAAAAGGAATGAAGATTGTAACAAGTTTTTACCCAATCTATGCCATGGTTAAAGAGGTATCGGGGGACTTGAATGATGTACGGATGATTCAGTCAAGTAGTGGGATTCACTCCTTTGAACCGTCAGCAAATGACATTGCTGCTATTTATGACGCGGATGTCTTTGTCTACCATTCTCATACGCTCGAATCTTGGGCCGGAAGTCTAGATCCTAACTTGAAAAACTCAAAAGTTAAGGTTTTAGAAGCTTCTGAAGGAATGACCTTGGAGCGTGTACCAGGTTTGGAAGATGTTGAAGCTGGTGACGGCATCGATGAAAAAACACTCTACGACCCTCACACTTGGTTAGATCCAGAAAAAGCAGGTGAAGAAGCTCAGATTATCGCTGACAAACTTTCGGAGATTGATAGTGCTAATAAGGAAACGTATCAAAAGAATGCTAAAAACTTTATCGCTAAAGCACAAGAATTGACTAAGAAGTACCAGCCTATTTTTGAAAAAGCGAGTCAAAAGACCTTTGTTACACAACACACAGCTTTTTCTTATCTCGCTAAACGATTTGGACTTAATCAACTTGGTATTGCAGGTATCTCTCCCGAACAAGAGCCAAGTCCGAGACAGTTGACAGAAATCCAAGAATTCGTTAAAACCTATAAGGTTAAAACCATCTTTACTGAGAGCAATGCTTCTTCTAAAGTCGCTGAGACCTTGGTCAAATCAACAGGAGTTAGCCTAAAGACACTCAATCCTTTGGAAGCTGATCCTGAAAATGACAAAACTTACTTAGAAAATCTAGAAGAAAATATGAATGTTCTTGCAGAAGAATTAAAATGAGGAGATTATGAAAATTAATAAAAAATATCTAGCTGGGTCAGCAGCTGCACTTGTTTTAAGTGTCTGTGCTTATGAACTAGGCTTGCATCAAGCTCAAACTGTAAAAGAAAATAACCGTGTTTCATATATAGATGGCAACCAACCAAGCCAAAAGGCAGAGACTTTGACACCTGATGAAGTCAGTAAAAAAGAAGGTATAAATGCCGAACAAATCGTTATCAAGATTACGGATCAAGGTTATGTGACTTCACATGGTGATCATTTCCATTATTACAATGGTAAAGTTCCTTTTGACGCGATTTTCAGCGAAGAATTGTTGATGAAAGATGCCAATTATCAACTGAAAGATGCTGACATTGTCAATGAAATCAAAGGTGGCTACATTATCAAGGTGGATGGTAAGTATTATGTCTACCTTAAAGATGCGGCTCATGCTGATAATATTCGTACGAAGGACGAAATTGAGCGCCAAAAACAAGGTCATACTCATGATGCACCAACTTCTAACAGTGCAGTGGCGCTTGCGCAATCTCAAGGTCGTTATACTACAGATGATGGCTACATCTTTAACCCATCTGATATTATAGAAGATACTGGTGATGCTTATATCGTACCTCACGGTGGACATTACCACTATATTCCAAAGAGCTCCTTGTCTGCTAGCGAATTAGCTGCTGCCCAAGCCTACCTCTCTGGAACTAGAAAACAACCGACTGTGACTAACTATCGTCCTAGTCCAAACGCGACTGGTCAAACTACCAACCCAAGTCAACAGGCTGAAACACCAAGTAATCAAGCTGAGAGTCTTCAAAGTCTATTGCAGCAACTCTATGCTCTTCCAAGTAGTCAACGTTATGCTGAATCAGATGGCTTGATTTTTGATCCTGCTAAGATTTCAAGTAGAACGCCGAGTGGCGTGGCGATTCCTCACGGAAATCACTATCATTTCATCCCATATACAAAACTTTCTGCCTTGGAAGAAAAGATTGCGCGTATGATTCCTTTATCTAGCGACAGTGGGAAGCCAACACCTTTGGAAAATCCAAGCAAACCAGCAGAACATCCAGCTCAACCAGATCATCCTCATGACCAAGACGGTAACCATGGAAGTCTGGATACCAACCATGAAGACCATGACCATGATGGAGAGGAGCATGACCATCACCACGGTGAAGAACATGATCATGGTTTTGCAGCTGACCGTGTTATTAGTGAAGATGAGCAAGGGTTTGTAGTTTCTCATGGAGATCACGCTCATTATTTCTTTAAGAAGGACTTGACTGCAGCCCAAATCAAAGCTGCCCAAGATCACTTGAAAGAAAATCATCAGCCGCAGCACGTTCAACCACTTGCAAAGACTGTGGAAAGTTTCTCGAGAGATGCGAGCGATGAAGAAAAAATCAAGTATATCTCACAGACCTACGGGGTACCGCTCGAAGCGATTCGCATTTCAAATGGATTCTTTGTCTTTGGAAATCCGGATCAAGCCTATGATCCAACCCATATCCATCCCTATGCTGTTCGAAAAGAACATGTTCGTATTCCTCTCCAAACTGGAAATCCAGAACTTGATTTCCTAAATGAACTGTATACGACTGCACTACGTGATGGGGTGTCTCCTTATAGTTTGCAAGTAGAAAATGGTAGTTTTGTGATTCCTCACGGAGACCACAATCACTATATCAAAGTTCAAACTAAGGGCTATGAAGTAGCTTTGAAAAATAAGATTCCGGCCCTACAATCGGCCTATCAACCTGGAGCATTTGATGAACAAACAGTTCTATCTAAGGTGGATCAACTGTTAGCAGATAGCAGAAGTCTCTACAAAGACCAGCCAATCATGCAGAGACGGGTTGAACTTGCTTTGGGGCAATTCACCGAAAATATGAAAAAACTGGCAACAAACTCAACTGCTGGATACCTAGCAGCCTTGGATCTCTTTGATAAACAGTATATCCATGTGGATCAAAGTATGGCACCGGTTGAAACTTCACCTTTAGATAAGAAGTATCAAGCCCTTGTAGATAAGATCAATACACTGGATACAGATACTTATGGCTTGCCTAAGAAAGATCTTTTGGTACATTTGCAGGAAGCAAAACTAGCACAGGATGAGACAGAGTTGACTGCGATTGAAGCGAAACTGCAGGCCTTGCAAGATTTCCGAGATCGGACAGGGGTTACAACAGTAGAGTACATCAAGTACTTCTACGAACATGTGTCTGATGGTCGTTTGAGAGAAGAACTTCGGAACCGTGTTGCCAAGTTGACATGGGAACTTTACCAGTCACAATCTTTCCTAAAAGCAACCGACTTGAACAAGCTATTCCCAACTATTTACCAAACTAAGCTAGAAGTAGAAGAGGCTCTCAAAGAAGAACCCGTATCTACAAAAGCTAGTAAGACTATTCTAGATACGGAAAAAGTAGATAGTCAAACTGCAAAGACCGCCATCTATGAATTCCTAAAAGAACTCTACGGTGATTTTATGCCAGAAGAGCGAGTTAGCCATGTTAAGAAGGAAGAAGTGGATGCTCTCCTAACTAAAGCTGCCCAACTCCTAGCACGTGTCAAAGAAGATGGTGTCAAACAATCCCTAGCTGAAGAAGCAGCTAATATCAAAGCGGCTACTGAAAAGGAAAATGCAGACCTTGACGAAGCTAAAACACAACTTGAGGATCTCTTGAATCGTATTGCAGCGACTATCCAACGAGAGAAAAAAGAAGCAGAACAAGATCCACAAACGGTGATCATCTACCAAAAACTCTATAATGTCTTGCTCTCTCTTCACAAGTACTTAGAGGATAACAAAGGATCCGATGCAGACTTTGAACGTGTTGATGCCCTATTTGATCAACTTGCAGCGAAAAGCAGTGATAAAGAAGGTCTCCTCACTCTAGCTAAAGAAATCATTAGCTTGAACCAGGAACTCCGTTCAAAAGCAAGTGAAACTGACAGCCAATCTAAGTCCGAGAAAGGCAGTGAAACAAATGCTTCTCAATCAAATGAAAAACAAGCACAAAGTGAGTCTGAGCCAAGTGCTCAACCAAACGAATAAAAAGAAAGGCGAAGTAGCTGAGCTACCTCGTCTTTTTTAGTCATTATAGGATACAATACCAATGATGGTATCTACTGCGCGCTCCATGGTCTGAAGGCTGACGTATTCAAAACGTCCATGCATGTTTTCACCACCAGCAAAGATATTAGGAGTTGGGATCCCCATAAAGGAAATCTTAGACCCATCTGTTCCACCACGAATTGGTTCGATAATTGGCGTGATTCCCAGATCCTCCATTACGGCTTTGGCAATGGTAACAGGAGTCATGTCTTTCTCAATGACTTCCTTCATATTGTAGTACTGGTCTGTCAGAGTTAAGGTTACGCGATTATTCCCAAGCTCTTGATTCATCTTGTCAGCGATGGCTTGCATAGCTGCTTTACGAGCTTCAAAAGTATCCTTTTCAAAATCACGGATGATGTAGCTTGCACGCGCCTCCTCGACACTACCTGTCACATCCATAAGATGATAGAAACCTTGGTAACCATCTGTTAGTTCAGGTCGGTCATTCTCTGGAAGTTGATTGTGAAAATCAATCGCTAACTGTAAAGAGTTGACCATCTGACCTTTAGCAGTACCAGGGTGAACATTGCGCCCTTGGAAATGGAGTTCAGCAGCAGCAGCTGAGAAAGTCTCGTACTGAAGTTCTCCTAGCGGACCACCATCAACAGTATAGGCAAAGTCAACGTCAAAGTCTTCTGCATCAAACTTGTTAGCTCCAACACCGATTTCTTCATCTGGTCCAAAACCAACTCGAATCTCACAGTGTTTGATTTCGGGATGAGCAGTCAGATATTCAATAGCAGTCATAATCTCAGCAATCCCTGACTTGTCATCAGCACCCAACAAGGTCGTTCCATCTGTTGTGATGAGTGTTTGCCCTGGATATTTCTCAAGGCTCTTGAAATCAGCAGGATCGAGTTTAAAACCAGAATCGCCTAAGTTGATAGCTCCACCATCGTAATTTTCGATGACTTGCGGATTAACTCCTTCAGCATTAAAATCAGCTGTATCCATGTGGGAGATGAAGCCAATCTTGCGTGTCAAGCTTGGATCGTTTGCTGGTAAGGTACCAATAGCAAAACCATTTGGAAGGTAGTAGACATTTTGCAGACCAACACGTTTCATTTCTGGAATAAGAACGTTGGTCGCAAAATCTACCTGGCTTTGCGTACTTGGAGTAGTAGTAGAGTGTTCGTCAGAGCGCGTATTGACCTTAACGTAGGTCAAAAAACGATCTAAAAGGTTCGGATAAGTCATAAAAACTCCTTTAACAATCATAAAATAGAATGCAAACTTCGGGAAATGCCTCATTCTGAAAATTTCATGAATTTTGAAAAAATATAATAATTCAAATTCAATAGACTTTTAAATGAAATCTTGGATATTTTAGATTAAAATATATGCATTGATATTTTATGAGATTTTTTTATTCTTTTTTCATTTTACCATAGAATAGTTTGAAAGACAAAGAAGAATCATACTCTTTTATTAATTAATATAATATAAAATTAATCATATTAATTGACACTGCGTGAACTTTATTGTACAATTATCTTGTAAATGTCCTAGATTGATATAGTAACAATATTAGTACATTCTAGTTAAGGAGAATAAAATGAACATTCGCTTCGATTTTAAGAAAGTTCAAATTATTGCGCGCCGTTTAGTTACACTGTTAGCTATTCTCTTTTTGTGTGCTCCGATAAGTCTGTTAAATGCAGATTCTACTACAGAACCTCAGACAACTCTTCATAAAACGATTACTCCGATATCAGGACAGGATGACAAGTATGAGTTGTCATTGGATATCACGTCCAAACTGGGAACAGAAACTCAAACGGATCCCTTGGATGTCGTTTTAGTAGCAGACCTCTCAGGAAGTATGCAGAATCAGGATGTCCAATCTTTTGATGGACGGACGATCAGTCGGATTGACGCATTAAAAAATACTCTAAGAGGAACAAATGGTCGTAAGGGCTTAATTGATACCATTCTATCCAATTCAAATAACCGCTTATCCATGGTAGGTTTTGGGGGAAAAATTGACAATAAAAAAGTTGATCAGTATTGGGATGGACATAAATGGAGACTATTTAGACCATACTGGCCCTATGAACGAATGACAAAATACTATGATGGTGTTTCCCCATGGGATGATGCAAACACAATCTTAGGATGGAGTAACAATGCTCGTGATGCTAAAAATGCGGTATACAATATGAGTATTGCTAGTGGAAATTCCATTGGTACTGAGTCAGGGATTGGTACTGGGACCAATATTGGGGCTGGATTAACCTTGGCCAACCAGTTAATGGGAAGTGCAAGATCTAATGCTAAGAAAGTCGTTATTTTGCTTTCAGATGGCTTTGCGAATATGGTCTACGATGCCAATGGTTACACTATATATAACTACAATAACGAGGATCCTAATATCGAAACAGCTCCCCAGTGGTTTTGGGATAGATTAAATAATAATCTAAATAGTCTATCATATAGCTTGGCTCCAACACTTGATGGTTTCTATTCGATTAAATTTCGTTATTCAAACAATGTCGACAGTATTACCAGTCTGCAATATTATATGAGGCAACATAATGCCTCCATTCCAAATGAAATATTCTCTGCAAATGATGAAGACCAGTTACGTGACAGTTTTAAAGATATCACTGATAAGATTCTGCCACTGGGAATCCACCATGTGTCCATCAAGGATGTTCTTTCTAAGTATGTCCAGCTATTACCGAACGGATCGTCAGAGTTTCGTGTAGTGAAAGAAAAGGATGGTAGCAGTGAAATATTAACTGAAAATCAAGTAACTTTTGATACCAAAACAACCTCAGAAGGATTAGTGGAAGTTACGGCAAAATTTTCTCCGAATTATTCCTTAGAAGATGGAGCTAGATATGTCCTAAAATTCACTGTTACATCTAGTCAAGAAGCCCTGGATGCCATTGCTGGTGATAAAAAACTAGAGGCTGGTGATGCTGAGGGTTCTGATGTCAATAAACTCTACTCCAATAAAGGTGCTAGTGTCACCTATTCCTATGGAATAGGCAACTCTCAAACCAAGACCAAAGAATACTCTGACAACCCAACATTTAAGCCTTCAGATCCATTAACGGTACCAGTGGAAGTTGAATGGCAAGGTGTGACGGGTGCGAGAACTGTTATTACAGCTGATCAACCGAGTAATGTTGAACTGAAACTGGTTCAAAAGAACAAGAACGGAGGTCCTGATAATCAAGACTATCGAAAGACCAATGTGAATGTTAGTAAAAACGTATCTAATGAAACGAGGAACTTTGAAAAAGTTGCCAAAGGATATCAATACGATTTAATTGCACCAGACGTCCCCGCCTTTACCAAAGAAATAAAAAATGTTGGTACAGAAACTAAACCATCCTTCAAGGTAATCTATAAACAATTGCCAAGTCTGACGATTAAGAAAGTGTTGGAAGCTGAAAATAACTTGAACAAGGAGTTTAGGATTAAGGTAAAACTAACCTCTCCTGATTCTAAGCCATTGAATGGAACTTTTGGCGATATAACTGTTGTGAATGGAGAAGCGGAGATCCGTGTCGAAAAACGAAAACGTTGGAAAGGTATTCTAAGCTATCTTCCTCGAGGAACTCATTACAAAGTTGAAGAAGAAGCGGCATCAACGAACGGTTACCACGTTACATATGAGAATCAAGAGGGCGATCTGAATAAAGACGAAACCAGTATTGTCACGAATCACAAGCTTCCAAGTTTATCAGTTACAAAAAAGGTTACGGGTGTATTTGCCAACCTATTAAAATCCTTCAAGATTACCATTAACATTAGGGATGCTCAGAATAGTCCACTGAATGGAACCTATACTGCAACGGTAAATAATAAAAGAACCCCTCTGCAATTTACGAATGGTCGAGTGTCTATTGATCTAAACAAAGATCAAACCATAAAAATTGATGGACTTCCACTCAATAGTCACTATACCGTAGAAGAGGAATCAAACTCTTCTAGTGGATATCAGGTATCTTATGAAAATCAAGAAGGCAAGCTGGATGGAGACAAGTCCGCGACAGTCACGAATAATAAGAATAGCGTGCCTGAAACCGGAGTTGACTTCCTCAGCAGTACACTCATGTTAGGAATAATCCTTCCTCTAGGGGGAATCTTCTTTACAATCCTACTCGGATATCTAGTGGTACATAGGAGAAAATAATGCTACTTAAAAAGAAACATAAGAAAACAGTAACACAAGTCAATCGGGATAAGTCTCCGCCGAGTGTATGGGGAGATATCCTCTACTTAGTCAGTAAGCTTCTGATGGTTGGGTTTGTACTGGCCACCCTTTACTTTTTTGTCTTTGGACTATTGAGATACAATGACGATGGCATGAAGCCAGCCTTAAAAGATGGCGACTTGGTTGTCTACTATAGGTTGGATAAACGTTATTCGATTGGTGATCTGCTCGTCTATAGTTATAAGGGTAAGGAAAGAGTGGCGCGTGTCATTGCAACCGAAGGAAGTACGATCGATATAAACGAAAATGGTCTCATCATCAACGGTTCTCCTCAACAAGAGCAGGATATCTACAAAGAAACGCTGCTCTATAAGGAAGGGGCTACCTTCCCAATGAAAGTCCCAGCAGGACAACTCTTTGTCCTCGGAGACAATCGAACAACGGCTGTAGATAGTCGTGCTTTTGGAACCATTCCTATACAGGATACCCATGGCAAGGTGGTAACAGTCCTAAGGCGACGGGGCTTTTGATGACAGTTTATGAAAAAAGAAATTTAAAAATAAAAGGAATAATCATGAAAAAAACATTTTTGAAAAAATTAGTTACTGCAAGTATTGCAGCTGTAACCGCCTTGTCGGTCTTTAGAGGAGTGCCAACATTTGCGGATGATAATGATGTGGCAACTGCCAAAGCAACTGGTGAAACAAGTGCAAAAGTTTCTATTAATAAGGTGTTGAATATTGCGGAAGGAATTACAACACCTGAAGCAACTTTTACATTTACTTTCACCCCTAAAACTGGTACATCATCAAATGGTGCACCTTATGAAACGATTGATTCTTCTAATGGTCAAATTACAGATAAAAATGTATCTTATTCTGGAACAGACGTTTTAGCAACTGGCCAAACTAACATTAAGAAAGAAACCGGCGATATTTTTAGAGAAGTGAACTATACACATGCTGGTGAATATGTCTATACTGTTGCTGAAAAACAAAATGTTGGTTGGAATGTTATTCAAAAAAATGGTTCACCTATTGATTTTATGACATATGATAATCGCAACTATGAAATGCACGTTATTGTTAAGAACAAAACTACAGGAGGAACATATATTTCTTCTGTGTATTTTAAACAAGTATCCCCAAGTGTGAATGGTAAAGTAAAACCATCTGAAAGTGGAACTACTTACAAATATGATCTTTTCACTAACATCTATCGTAAAAATGCTGGTAAAATTACAGATCCAAATGAACCAAACCCTAATAAACCAAATGTTTCAAAAGTTGACCCAAATGCTAAATCTTTAGTAATTAAAAAAGTTGTGTCAGGTGCTACTGCAGATAAATCAAAAGATTTTACTTTCAAGCTTACTTTCACAAAAGCATCTACAGAAACTTCACAATCAATCACTGGTAAAATCGGTGAAACCTCAAAAACATTTGTCTATGGTCAAGAAACGACTATAACACTACGTCACGATCAATCTTTAGTGTTTGACACAATTCCTGCTGGTACTCGTTATAAATTGGTTGAAACTGGATCTCAAGGTTACACAGCTTCAGCTGCATATAAGGAGAACGGAGCATCAAAAAATCAAGCTGGTACAGTTTCTACAAATTTCACTCAAGATAGTATCCTTATTGGTGAAAAACCAAACGATAACACTATCACAAATAGCTTACCAGACGTTACCCCTACAGGTCTCTTGATTGATAACCTTCCTTTCATCTTGATGATTGGTCTTGGTTTGGCTGGATTTGTTGTTTTGTCTAAAAAACGCAGACAAGCTTAGGCAACTGGTTTGAATTATGAAAATCAAGCGTGAGAAACCAAAAAGGAGTTTGTCTAGGCGTCTGGTCCTTGCTGTAGATGCATTGATGAATCATATCTTGCTCCTCTTGGCGGCCTTAGTCTTTCTCTTTGGTTTCTACGCCCTTTGGGATGCCAATCAGGTCTATTCTCAGGCTTCATCAAGTGAGTATGAGGCTTATAGACCTGTTAGTACCAGTGAGAAAGATGAGCTTGCTAGTTTTTCTGGCTTTCACAAGCTACAGCAAGTCAACCCAGAGGTTCTTGGTTGGATCAATGTCTATGGCACCAATATTGACTATCCCTTAGTCCAAGCTAAAGACAATGAAAAATACCTGAACAAGGATTCCAAGGGAGAATTTGCAGCTACAGGGGCTATTTTCCTTGAGGCTCGAAATGAATCCAAGTTCGAAGACTTTAATACCATCATCTACGGTCACCATGTAGAAAATGGGGTTATGTTTGGAGATGTAGCAAAGTTTTCTGATAAGGAATTTTTTGACCAGCATCGCTACGGCAGTATTTACTATAATGGTGTTGAAAAAGGTCTTGAGATCTTTGAGATGCTCGAGGTAGACGCCTATGACTTTAACATCTACGATCCAGGTATTAATGGGGATGATCGGCGCCAAGAATATATCGATCACTTACTCTCGGTTGCCATCCACAAACGAGACATTACACTGGGGCCAAATGACCATATCATTCTTCTCAGTACCTGTTTCCTAGACGTAACAAATGGGAGACATATCGTAGTTGCCAAGATTACGGATACAGTTCCAAAGAACACCTTCCATACGAAAAAATCAAAACCATTTCCTTACAGCGTCTTTGATGATTCGTCGCTCGGACGATTTCTCTCATCGATTCCTTTGTGGATATGGTATATCATCTTATTTATCTTGCTCTTGCTATTAATCTTCTTGCTCATCATCCTCTACTTGATCTTGCGTCGTAGAAGAGAAGCAAAGGAAGAAGGGGCAGATACCATTACTGACTAAACTACCAATAAAAGAGAAAGGGACAGCCTCTCTTGCTCTTTTATTTTCAAGGCTAGAAAGGAGAAAGAAGGAAATATGAAAACAAGTACGAGTCGCAAAGTTATAAAGGTCATTCTATCCCTCTTTCTAGCTTTTTTCTGTCTTTTTACAGCTGATAGAGTCCTTGCAAGTGACTATGATCATTATAATCCCATTGAAAAGGATGCCAGCAGTACGGGCTTTGAAACCTTGCAGCATCTCAACAAGGATGTTTGTGGTTGGATTAGCCTTGATGGGACCAAGGTAGACTATCCCCTCTTGCAGAGTCAGGACAATGTCAAATACCTTGACCGCAATGCTTTTGGTGATTATACTGTGTCAGGTTCTATATTCCTAGACTATCGTTTTAATCCCAACTTTACCGACTTTAACACCATCATTTATGGTCACTCCATGGCTTCTGGAGCTATGTTTGGGGAGATTCAAAAATTTGCGGATCAGGATTTTTTTGAAAAGCATCGCTATGGCTCTATCTACTATAATGGTCGAGAACGTGGTCTTGAGATATTTGGGATTTTAGAAGTAGATGCCTATGACACGGAGATTTATCGAACCTTGAGTTCCAACGATGAGGAACACCAGGCTTACTATCAGTATTTGCTAAGTAAAGCCAAGTACAAGCGAGATGTTTCCTTGACCTCAACGGACAAGATTGTCTTATTAAGCACCTGTTTCCTTAATATTACCAACGGACGACATATCCTCTTAGCTAAAATAACGGATGCACCAGTAAAAGCAGCCCAGGATAAAAGTGGGGAAGCAGTAGGAACACGCTATTTTGACCAAGGGATTCCAACGCATTGGATTTATATCCTTGCCTTTCTTCTCCTGATTATCGTTATTTTACTCCTTGTCGTTATCATCCTAATCATAAGGCGAGATAGAAAGACAAAAGAACAAAAGAAATAGTAGACGTCGGAAGCGTTTACTATTTTTGTCTTTCGTGATAGAATGGATAGTGAAAATAATATCATAAGGATGATAACATGAAAAAAGCAATATTAATGATGACCTTTGGATCTCCAGAGGAGATTAGTTTTGAAGGAGTAGCAGAATTTTTTACAAACATTCGTCGTGGAGTTAGACCCCAAGACCACGAGATCCAGACTCTCTATGACAACTATGTCCTTATCGGCGGGACACCCTTGCAGCGGATTACACGTGAGGAGGTTGATTTAGTCAAGGAACGTTTAGGCGAGGAGTACGGTATCTACTTTGCCAACAAATTTTCTCGTCCCTTTATTCCAGACGTGATCAAGCAGATGGAAGCTGATGGTGTTGAAGAATGTATCTGCTTGATTTTGGAACCTCATTATTCTTTTTACTCAGTCATGGGGTATGAAAAGTTTCTGGAAAGCCAGCAGATCCGATTTTTAGTCATTAAGGACTGGTATCAACAGCAGCCTTTGTTGGACTTTTGGACAGATGAGATTAGAAAAATTTTACGAAACCATGTGGGAGAAGAATCTTTCAAGGTAATCTTTTCAGCCCACAGTGTTCCCATTTTTGCCTTGGACTATGGAGATCCATATATCGATCAGATTTTCGATAATAGCAAGCTAATCGCTGAACAACTCGGCCTAATGACAGACCACTATACCAATACTTGGCAGAGCGAAAGCGATATTGGAATCCCTTGGATCAAGCCAGATGTTTTAGAATATTTACGAGAACAAAAGCAACATCCCGAGCATTATATTTTTGTCCCGATTAGTTTTATCAGTGAGCACATCGAAGTCCTGTTTGACAACGATGTAGAATGTTATGAGTTGTGTCAAGAATTAGATGTCACCTACCATCGTCCACCTATGCCCAATACGGATAGCCGTTTAATTGACGCATTAGTTGCTACTGTAAGAGCGAATGAAGACAAAGAATTTAAAGCTTTTCTCCCAGAAGAAGAAACTTTTGATGAGTTAGCTCCTTCGGCAACTACTAAGGACATCATGGAGGAGACAGACGACCTTCAGATGCCAGAATTTGTCAAAAAGCTCATTGAGAAAAAAGGCCGTGAAAATGTGAAGATGCCGTACTTAATTAAGAAAATGCTCGAAAAGGCTGGGAAATTACCAAAAGAGTAAAGAAAAAAGGATTTAGCTTTAAGCTAGATCCTTTATCTGTTTTATTTTTTCTCAAGAAGAGCTTTGATTTCTTGAAGAACTTCAAGTTCAGTTGGAGCAGCAGGTGCTTCCTCAACCACTTCCTCTTTCTTACGAAGGTTTTGAGCTTTTTCAATACCTTTGATAACGAAGAAGAGAACTGTACCCACAACAAGGAAGTTGATAACAGCGCTTAAGAATTTACCATATGTAACACCATTCCATGCAAGCTCAGCGATGTTTTGTACTTTCGCAGCTTCCAAAGCTGGGTTCAATAGAAGTGGAGTGATGATATCGTTAACAAATGAAGTAACGATAGCACCAAATGCAGAGGCAATGATCACACCGACAGCAAGGTCAACAACATTACCACGAAGCAAAAATGCTTTAAGATCCTTTAACATTTTCATAAATTCCTTTCCTAATTTTCTGATTTATTATATCCTAAATTGTGACAAAAAGCAACTTGAACGCTCAAAGTGGTCAGTTGCCCCCTTTAAAAATATAGATTTTACTGAAAATATAGTTTAAAATGATGATCAAGATTTGTGCTAGAATAGTTTCAATCGTATTAACCCTATCTATATTAAATTCGACAAACTGGCCAATAATATCAGGGAAAGTTGTAACAAAGATATAAGTTAAAAGAACGTCAAGACCAAGAGTAGAAAGACGAGCTAAGAAAAACTTAGCCAGGCGGGTTGGCCAATTCCTTCTCTCTTGTTTAAAGACGATTGTATCATTTGTGAGAAAGGCAAAGAGAATCCCGATAATATTTGCGAGGGCAGTTGCGAGGATTTCCTGGTGGCTGATATGGTAAATAACCAAACGTGATACAATAGAAACCAGAGTAGTAGCACCACCAAAAAATAGGTAGGAGAGAATCTCGTTATCAAAGAAAGCTTTTATTCGTTTTTTCATGATTTTAGTATAGCATAATGCTAGCTAATGTGCTATACTAGTAAGGTTGATAATCTCAACCCTTGGTGCTTAGCTTCTTTCACCAAGCATATTTTACGCGGGAAACTGCTAAAGGAGAAAACATGAAAAAATTAACTGTTCGTGACATGGCAAACATCGCTATTGTTGCTGCTATTTATGTGGTCTTGACTATTACGCCACCAATCAATGTTCTTAGTTTTGGGGCGTATCAGTTCCGTATTTCAGAAATGTTGAATTTCTTGGCATTTTACAACCCTAAATACATCATCGGTGTGACGATTGGTTGCATGATTGCTAATTTATTTAGTACTTTTGGTATGATTGATGTCTTTGTCGGTGGAGGTTCTACCTTAGTTTTCCTTAGTCTAGGGGTATGGCTCTTTGCAAAATACAGCAAAGATTACCTCTTTAACGGATTGATTCGAAAAGACCATTTCTTCTTTTCAATCCTCTTCTCCATTTCAATGATTACCATTGCAGCTGAACTTCATATCTTGACAGAAGCTCCATTCTTCTTTACTTGGTTTTCTACAGGGATTGGAGAGTTTGCATCGCTTATCGTTGGTGCAATCCTAATCGGAAAACTGGGACAGCGAATTGATCTAACAAAATAAGAAGTTTATAAGCTAGATTCTTGCCAGGTCTAGCTTTTTTCATTCCAGAAAATTAAAAGAGAGCGCTTGACAAGAACTAGGAACTATAGTATACTTTTTAGGTAAGCTGATTTAGCTCAGTTGGCAGAGCGCATCCATGGTAAGGATGAGGTCGCCGGTTCAATCCCGGCAATTAGCATTAAATAGATAGAAAAAACCCTTATTTACAAGGGTTATTGTTATGTCTGCCCCAAATTTTTCAAAGATATTTCTTATGCACCTGTATAAATGAAGCCCAAGAGTTTTGGATGTTGACAAAAGTGACTCTATCTAGTAGAATAGTAGATGCGATGAGTCGATAGGTAGTCTTCGGACTGCTATTGAGCATAAGGAGGTCATAACGCAGGAGCGGACCTTGATGAGTTGTGTGAACCTGCTCATCACATGAAGATGCCTCTTAGTCCCTGGTCAATGACTAGGGATTTTTAGTTTTCAGAAAATATAGTCTAAAAATGCTTTTCAATTTTTGGAAAAAGTAGTATAATACATCTATTATAGAAATTTTTAGAAAATTCCGAAAGAGGTTATTTATGGGATATACAGTTGCTGTAGTCGGCGCGACAGGTGCTGTCGGAGCTCAGATGATAAAAATGTTGGAAGAATCAACACTTCCAATCGATAAAATTCGTTACCTTGCTTCTGCACGTTCAGCAGGCAAAACTTTGAAATTTAAAGACCAAGATATTACGATTGAAGAAACGACTGAGACAGCTTTTGAGGGTGTTGATATTGCACTCTTCTCAGCTGGTGGTTCGACATCTGCCAAGTATGCTCCCTACGCAGTTAAGGCTGGTGCAGTAGTGGTTGATAATACATCTTACTTCCGTCAAAATCCAGATGTACCCTTGGTGGTCCCAGAAGTAAATGCTCATGCCTTGGATGCCCACAACGGAATCATTGCCTGCCCTAACTGTTCAACAATTCAAATGATGGTGGCTCTTGAACCTGTCCGTCAAAAATGGGGCTTGGATCGTATCATCGTTTCAACTTACCAAGCAGTCTCTGGTGCAGGTATGGGAGCGATTCTTGAAACACAACGTGAACTTCGTGAAGTCTTGAATGATGGTGTGAATCCACGTGATTTGCATGCGGAAATCTTGCCTTCAGGTGGTGACAAGAAACACTATCCTATCGCCTTTAACGCTCTTCCGCAAATCGATGTCTTTACTGACAATGATTACACTTACGAAGAGATGAAGATGACCAAGGAAACGAAGAAAATCATGGAAGATGATAGCATTGCAGTGTCTGCAACCTGTGTTCGTATTCCAGTCTTGTCAGCTCACTCTGAGTCAGTTTATATCGAAACAAAAGAAGTGGCCCCAATCGAAGAAGTGAAAGCAGCTATCGCAGCCTTCCCAGGTGCAGTTCTTGAAGATGATGTAGCTCATCAAATCTATCCGCAAGCCATCAATGCAGTTGGTTCACGTGATACCTTTGTTGGTCGTATCCGTAAAGACTTGGATGCTGAAAAAGGTATCCACATGTGGGTTGTTTCAGATAACCTTCTCAAAGGTGCTGCTTGGAACTCAGTTCAGATTGCAGAAACACTTCACGAACGTGGATTGGTTCGTCCAACAGCTGAGTTGAAATTTGAATTAAAATAGTCATATCATTTAGGAGTTCAGATGAACTCCTTCTTTGAAATAGAGAGGTGTTTCTCATGTCTTATCAAGATTTAAAAGAGTGTAAAATCATCACGGCCTTCATTACCCCTTTCCATGAGGATGGTTCCATCAACTTTGATGCTATTCCAGCCTTGATCGAGCATTTATTGGCCCATCACACAGACGGAATTCTTCTTGCAGGGACCACTGCTGAGAGTCCAACCTTGACCCACGATGAAGAGTTGGAACTCTTTGCGGCTGTACAAAAGATTGTCGATGGACGCGTTCCTTTGATTGCGGGTGTAGGGACAAATGATACACGTGACTCGATTGAGTTTGTCAAAGAAGTAGCAGAATTTGGTGGTTTTGCTGCTGGTCTTGCGATCGTACCATACTACAACAAACCTTCTCAAGAAGGAATGTATCAGCACTTTAAAGCGATTGCAGATGCATCAGATTTACCTATTATCATTTATAACATTCCAGGGCGTGTGGTTGTCGAATTGACTCCAGAAACCATGCTTCGCTTGGCTGACCATCCTAATATCATTGGTGTCAAGGAATGTACCAGCTTGGCTAATATGGCTTACTTGATTGAGCATAAACCAGAAGAGTTCTTGGTCTATACTGGTGAGGATGGAGATGCTTTCCATGCCATGAACCTTGGTGCAGATGGAGTTATCTCTGTTGCATCCCATACAAATGGAGATGAGATGCACGAGATGTTCACTGCCATTGCAGAAAGCGATATGAAGAAAGCTGCAGCTATTCAACGTAAGTTCATTCCTAAAGTCAATGCCCTCTTTTCTTATCCAAGTCCTGCTCCAGTTAAGGCAGTTTTGAACTACATGGGATTTGAAGCGGGACCAACTAGATTACCTCTAGTTCCAGCACCAGAAGAAGATGCCAAACGCATTATCAAAGTTGTCGTAGATGGCGACTATGAAGCAACTAAGGCAACCGTAACAGGAGTCTTAAGACCAGATTACTAATAAAGACAATAAAATCCATGACCGAATGAACGATCATGGATTTTTCTTATTTTCCTAAACAGAATTGGCTAAAGAGTTGGGTAATGAGTTCATCTGGAGCAGCATCACCAGTAATTTCTCCGAGAATTTCCCAAGTACGGGTTAAGTCAACTTGAAGCAAATCAACTGGCATCCCCAGTTCAAGACCTTCATTAACAGCTTGTAGGCTTTCAACTGCTTTTTCAATCAAGGAAATATGACGGGCATTTGACAAGTAAGTAGCATCTTGCTCGACCAAACCAGCATTTTCAAAGAAGAGATCGTTAATACGCTCTTCGATCTTATCAATGTTTTGGTTTTTAAGAACTGAAATACGGATGACATCTTCAGGGAGTTCTGAAGTTTCAATCGCTTCAGGAAGATCCGTTTTATTAAGTAGAATAATGCGGTTGGTATCTTGGCTGATTTCTAAGAGTTGGCGATCTTGGGCGGTCAGTGGTTCACTGGCATTTAGTACTAGTAGTACCAAGTCAGCTTCCTTGAGGGCTTTTCTAGAACGTTCGACACCGATTTGTTCCACGATGTCATCTGTTTCCCGAATACCAGCTGTATCAATCAATTTGAGAGGAACACCATTGATGTTGACGTATTCTTCGATGACATCACGGGTAGTACCAGCGATGTCTGTAACGATGGCCTTGTCCTCACGAAGGAGATTGTTGAGGAGGCTCGATTTACCAACGTTGGGGCGACCGATGATGGCAGTTGAAATTCCCTCACGAAGTATCTTACCGCGACGAGCTGTTTTAAGGAGATTGGTTAGCAATTGCTCAAACTCCATAGTTTTCTCACGGACAACAGCGGTAGTAGCTTCCTCAACATCGTCATACTCAGGATAGTCGATATTGACCTCAACTTGGGCAAGTGTATTGAGGATTTCTTGGCGAGTATTATTAATGAGGTCAGAAAGAGAACCGTCCAATTGTTTGACTGCGATATTCATGGCCTTGTCAGTCTTGGCACGGATGATGTCCATCACCGCCTCAGCCTGTGTCAAGTCCACACGACCGTTTAGAAAGGCACGCTTGGTAAATTCACCCGGTTCAGCCAATCGAGCTCCTTCACGGATAGCTAGTTGGAGAATCTCATTGGTCACCGCAATCCCACCGTGAGTGTTAATCTCGATAATATCCTCACGAGTGAAGGTCTTTGGAGACTTCATAGCTCCAACCATAACTTCGTCCATGACCTTCCCTGTCTGCGGGTCAATAATGTGACCGTAGTTGAGGGTATGGCTTGCAACCTTGCTCAAGTCTTTTCCTTTAAAAATCTTTTGCGCAATGGCAAAACTATCTGTTCCGCTCAGGCGGACAATACCAATGGCTCCTTCACCTAGTGGAGTAGAGATAGCAGCGATGGTATCAAATTCACGTGTAATCATACTATTTCCTTTTGTATTTCTTTTCTTAGGATAGGTATCCAAGCATCTCTTCAAATTGTAACAAAATTAGACTATTTCTTCAATGGATGCTACTTGGAGATTGAAAAAGCCTAAGCAATTCTGCTTAAGCTGGATTATTTGGTGCGCATTTCCCCTTGAGGGAAGTAGGTTCCTTCTGGCATGTCGTTGATGATGACATGAACGGCTGATTGAGGGGCTCCAGTGTTGCGGACAACAGCTTCCGTTACTTCCTTAGCAAGAGCTTTCTTTTGCTCGAGCGTGCGACCTTCAAATAAATCGATGCGTACAAATGGCATAATAGCTTCCTCCACTAGTTTTTGATTTCTTCTATTTTACCACATTTTGCCGTTTAAAGCTTCAGAAAATTATGATATACTAGAATGTAGCAAAAATTTAGAAATGGACGTGAAATAGAAGCATGGCACAGTTGTATTATCGTTATGGGACCATGAACTCTGGTAAGACGATTGAGATTCTCAAGGTGGCCTATAACTACGAGGAGCAAGGAAAGGGAGTTGTGATTATGACTTCGGCTCTGGATACGCGTGACGGTGTTGGCTATGTGTCGAGTCGAATCGGCATGAAACGCCCAGCCATTGCGATTGAGGAAACGACAGATATCTTCGGCTATATCCGAGACTTACCTGAAAAACCTTACTGTGTGTTGGTCGATGAGGCCCAGTTTCTCAAGCGTCACCATGTTTATGACCTAGCTCGTGTTGTTGATGAGTTAGACATACCTGTCATGGCTTTTGGTTTGAAGAATGACTTTCGCAATGAATTGTTCGAAGGTTCCAAATACCTCTTGCTCTTAGCAGACAAGATTGACGAAATCAAGACCATTTGTCAGTACTGTAAGAAAAAGGCGACTATGGTGTTGCGTACGCACGATGGTGTGCCAGTCTATGATGGCGAACAAATTCAAATCGGTGGCAATGAAACCTATATCTCGGTTTGCCGTAAACATTATTTTGCGCCAATGATAGCATCTAACAAGGAGCATAACTATGACAATTGAACTAAGAGATGTTGCAATGGAAAATTATTTTGATGTTTTGAATTTGGATGTCAAGGAATATCAAAAGCAATTCATTGCAACCAACGCAATTAGTTTAGCTGAAGCATATGTCTACACTAAAAATGGAGATTTTGTAGCTCCATTGGCAGTTTATGATAATGATGCAATTATAGGTTTTGTGATGATAGCTTATGATAAAAAGATCGGAATTAGTAGTGGAAATTATTTACTATTTCGTTTTATGATTGATAAGAATTTTCAAAATCAAGGATATTTTAAACCAATTATGGATAAAGTGCAGGACTATGTTCAGACAGCGCCAGCAGGTTTAGGCAATAAACTTTGGTTGTCTTATGAACCAGAAAATGAACATGCAAGATCTTGTTACCTCAGTTATGGATTTAAAGAAACTGGGGAAATATTTGAGAACGAAGTAGTAGCAATCTATGATCTAACAATTGAGAACTAAGGAGAAAAAATGAACATCTATGATCAACTACAAGCTGTAGAAGACCGTTATGAAGAATTAGGAGAATTGCTCAGTGACCCTGATGTCGTTTCAGACACCAAGCGATTCATGGAGCTTTCAAAAGAAGAGGCTTCAACTCGTGATACGGTAACAGCCTACCGTGAGTACAAACAAGTTCTTCAAAACATCGTTGATGCCGAAGAGATGATTAAGGAGTCAGGCGGAGATGCGGACTTGGAAGAAATGGCCAAGCAAGAATTAAAAGATGCCAAGGCTGAAAAAGAAGAGTATGAAGAAAAATTGAAAATCTTGCTCCTTCCAAAGGATCCAAACGATGACAAGAACATCATCCTTGAAATTCGTGGAGCGGCTGGTGGTGACGAAGCGGCACTTTTCGCCGGAGATTTGCTAACTATGTACCAAAAGTATGCGGAAGCCCAAGGCTGGCGCTTTGAAGTCATGGAAGCTTCTATGAATGGTGTCGGTGGTTTCAAGGAAGTGGTTGCTATGGTTTCTGGTCAATCTGTATATTCTAAGCTTAAGTACGAATCAGGTGCCCACCGTGTGCAACGTGTCCCTGTGACAGAAAGCCAAGGTCGTGTCCACACTTCAACTGCCACAGTTCTTGTTATGCCTGAAGTCGAAGAAGTAGAATACGATATTGATCCAAAAGACCTTCGTGTTGATATCTACCACGCATCTGGTGCTGGTGGTCAGAACGTCAATAAGGTTGCGACTGCCGTGCGTATCGTTCACTTGCCAACCAATATCAAGGTTGAGATGCAGGAAGAACGTACCCAGCAGAAAAACCGTGAGAAGGCCATGAAAATCATCCGTGCGCGTGTTGCTGACCACTTTGCACAAATTGCCCAGGATGAACAAGACGCTGAACGTAAGTCTACTATCGGTACTGGTGACCGTTCAGAACGTATTCGTACATATAACTTCCCACAAAACCGTGTCACAGACCACCGTATTGGCTTGACTCTCCAAAAACTAGATACCATCTTGTCTGGTAAATTGGATGAAGTTGTGGATGCCTTGGTTCTTTATGACCAAACACAAAAATTAGAAGAATTAAACAAATAATGAAATTAGCTCAATTATTTTCAGATTTTGAAGAAGAGTTGGTTAGACAAGGAGAGGAAGCTGAAAGCCTCTCTTTTGTCTATCGTAGCCTAAAAAATCTCTCTTTTACGGACTTTGTCTTTGCTCTTCAGCAGGAAGTGACAAAAGAGGAAGAAAATTTTGTAGAAGAAATTTTCCAGCAGTTAGCATCCCATAAACCAGCTCAGTATATCATCGGACAGACAGATTTCTTTGGAATGCAGTTAAAAGTGGATGAGCGGGTTTTGATTCCTCGTCCAGAGACAGAAGAGTTGGTGGAACTCATCCTCACAGAAAATCCTGAGGAAAATCTTAAGATCCTAGATATCGGGACTGGAAGTGGCGCCATAGCCCTTGGATTAGCAAAAAACAGACCAGATTGGTCAGTGACGGCAGCAGATATTTCCCAAGCCGCCTTAGAGCTTGCATCAGAGAATGCTAGAAATCAAAATCTTAATATATTTTTTAAAAAATCTGATTGTTTTGCAGAAATTTCTGAAAAATATGATATAATTGTATCCAATCCACCTTATATCTCTCGTGAAGATGAGTCAGAGGTCGGTTTGAATGTCTTACATTCAGAGCCTCATCTAGCTCTCTTTGCAGATGAGGATGGCCTAGCTATTTATCGCAGAATTGCGGAAGATGCAAAAGACTATCTCACAGATGGTGGCAAGATTTACCTTGAAATTGGATACAAGCAAGGTCAAAGTGTTCCTGCGCTTTTTAGGAAACATCTTCCTGAAAAACGGGTACGAACACTCAAGGACCAATTTGGTCAAGATAGGATGGTTGTAGTTGATGATGGACAGGATTAGACAAGAGTTGGAAAAGGGCGGGGCAGTCGTTTTACCTACCGAGACAGTTTACGGTCTCTTTGCTAAGGCCTTAGATGAAAAAGCTGTCGACCATGTTTACCAACTTAAACGTCGTCCTAGAGAAAAGGCGCTCAATCTTAATGTCGCTTCTCTAGAGGACATCTTGCACTTTTCAAAGAATCAGCCAACTTATCTAGAAAAAATTGTAGAGGCCTTTTTACCGGGTCCCTTGACCATTATCCTCGAAGCCAATGACCGAGTTCCCTATTGGGTCAACTCTGGTCTTGCAACTGTCGGATTTCGGATGCCGAGTCACCCCATTACACTGGATTTGATTCGAGAGACAGGTCCTTTGATTGGGCCGTCTGCCAATATCTCGGGTCAGGCGAGTGGAGTGACCTTTGCTCAAATTCTAGAGGATTTTGACCAAGAGGTTCTGGGTCTGGAGGACGATGCTTTTCTAACTGGACAGGATTCGACGATTTTGGATTTGTCTGGAGACAAGGTGAAAATCTTACGCCAAGGGGCAATTAAGCGAGAAGATATTCTTGCACAGTTGCCAGAGATTTCTTTTGAGGAGGAATGAGATGCTAAGAGATTTGCAAGAAACAGATGTGAATGCTATATGTGAGATTAACCAAGAGGCTTTGGGCTATTCTTTTAGTCCAGAGGACACAGCTAGTCAACTAGCTAGATTATCTCAGGATTCACATCATTTCCTACTTGGTTATGAGGATGCAGTTAGTCATATCCTACTTGGATATGTCCATGCTGAAGTTTATGAATCCCTCTATTCCAAAGCAGGTTTTAATATCTTAGGCTTAGCAGTTTTACCTCAAGCACAAGGGCAAGGTATCGGTAAAACCTTACTGCAAGGGTTGGATCAAGAAGCAAAAAGACGGGGTTATGGGTTTATCCGCTTAAACTCTGCTGATCATCGTCTGGGAGCTCATGCATTTTATGAAAAAGTTGGTTATACTTGTGATAAAGTGCAGAAACGGTTTATTCGCATCTTTTAGTTTATTTTCTTATTGAAAAACAAACTAAAGGACCAGTCACACTATAAAGGAGAAGACCTATGATTTTTGACAAAGACGATTTTAAAGCCTACGATGCTGATCTCTGGAATGCTATTGCCAAAGAAGAAGAACGCCAACAAAACAATATCGAATTGATTGCTTCGGAAAACGTGGTTTCCAAGGCTGTTATGGCAGCTCAAGGGTCTATCTTGACAAACAAATATGCCGAGGGTTACCCAGGACGCCGTTATTATGGTGGAACCGATGTAGTAGACGTGGTAGAAACTCTAGCTATTGAACGTGCAAAAGAAATTTTCGGTGCTAAATTCGCCAATGTCCAACCTCACTCAGGAAGCCAAGCCAACTGTGCGGCTTACATGGCCTTGATTGAGCCAGGTGATACCGTTATGGGGATGGATTTGTCTGCAGGTGGACACTTGACCCACGGAGCTCCAGTTAGCTTCTCTGGTCAAACCTACAACTTTGTTTCTTACAGTGTGGATCCTGAAACGGAACTCTTGGACTTTGATGCTATCTTGAAACAAGCCCAAGAAGTAAAACCAAAACTAATCGTAGCGGGTGCTTCAGCCTATTCTCAAATTATCGACTTCTCAAAATTCCGTGAAATCGCAGATGCTGTTGGGGCTAAGCTTATGGTCGATATGGCCCATATCGCTGGTTTGGTGGCAGCCGGACTTCACCCAAGCCCAGTACCATACGCTCATATCACTACAACAACGACCCACAAAACTCTTCGTGGACCGCGTGGTGGTTTGATTTTGACAAATGATGAGGACCTAGCTAAGAAAATCAACTCTGCTATTTTCCCAGGTATTCAGGGTGGTCCTTTGGAGCATGTTGTGGCGGCTAAGGCGGTTTCCTTCAAAGAAGTTTTGGATCCAGCTTTTAAAGAATATGCTGCTAATGTCATCAAAAACAGCAAGGCTATGGTTGAAGTCTTCTTGCAAGACCCTGATTTCCGTATTATTTCTGGTGGTACTGAAAATCACCTCTTCCTAGTGGATGTGACTAAGGTTGTAGAAAACGGAAAAGTTGCTCAAAACTTGCTGGATGAAGTTAATATTACCCTAAATAAAAACTCAATCCCATACGAAACCTTGTCACCATTCAAGACAAGTGGAATTCGTATCGGATCTGCAGCCATCACTGCACGTGGATTTGGTGAAGAAGAAAGCCGTAAAGTGGCTAAACTCATCATTAAAACTCTTAAAAATGCAGAAAATGAAGCTGTCTTAGAAGAAGTGAGAAGTGAAGTCAAAGCGTTGACAGATGCCTTCCCACTATACGAGGACTAATACTTTTATGGACATTTATATTAAGAAAGCTATTATCCATCAGTTCAGCCCAGACGATACTGAGTTGTTCTTAGCGGATAAATTTCTCAATATCACTCCAAAAATCGAAGAATACCTACGTAAAAAAATCGAACGCGTGTATTCAGATGAAGCAAAGACTGGGATTTTCGAAGAAGAAAATCCCTTCTTCAATCACATCACAGACGATTTGTTGGAGACATCAGTAACACTGGCTAATCTCTGGAAAGAGGAGTTCAGCATTTCTGAAAATCTCAAGACCAATGACTTGATTTTTGTACAATTTTCTAAAGAAGGCGTTGAGCATTTCGCTTTCTTGCGAATTGCTCTACGTGAGACCTTGACCCACCTCGGTGGAGAAGTTGATAATCCAATCAAGCTAACTCAGAATAACCTGCCTGGATTTGGAACGGGGGCTGATGAGGCATTGGTGGTCAATCTTCAAAGTCGCAAGTACCACCTCATCGAGAAACGAATCAAGTACAACGGGGCTTTCTTGAACTATTTTTCAGAAAATCTCCTAGCTGTTGCTCCCAAGATTTCACCAAAGAAATCCATCAAGGAACTGGAAAAAACAGCCCAGAGAATTGCAGAGTCCTTTAACACAGATGATTTTCAATTTCAATCCAAGGTCAAATCAGCGATTTTCAACAATCTGGAAGAAAGCAATGAACTGTCACCTGAAAAATTGGCTAACGACCTTTTTGATAACAATCTGACAGCTCGTTTGAGCTTTATCGACCAAGTCAAGGAAGCCGTACCAGAACCAGTCCAGTTCGATGAAATTGATGCTAGTCGTCAATTAAAGAAATTTGAAAATCAAAAACTTTCCTTGTCAAATGGAATTGAACTCATCGTTCCCAATAACGTCTATCAAGATGCGGAGTCTGTTGAGTTTATCCAAAATGACAATGGAACCTATTCTATCTTAATCAAAAATATCGAGGATATTCAAAGTAAATAATGTTTAAATTTATAAGAAGAGTGCTTGTGCTAGCAGTCTTCCTTTTCGCAGGATACAAAGCTTATCATATCCATCAGGATGTTAAACAAGTCATGACCTACCAACCCATGGTTCGAGAAATCTTGAGCGAAAGAGATACTCCAGCCAATGAAGAGTTGGTGCTCGCCATGATTTATACGGAAACGAAGGGAAAAGAGCGGGATGTCATGCAGTCTAGTGAGTCTGCTAGTGGCGCTACCAATACCATCAAAGACGATGCCTCCAGTATTCGCCAAGGGATACAGACACTAACAGATAACCTCTATTTGGCACAGAGCAAAGGAGTAGATGTCTGGACCGCCGTTCAAGCCTATAATTTTGGACCTGCCTATATCGACTTTATCGCTCAGAATGGCAAGGAAAATACTCTGGCACTAGCCAAACGTTACTCCCGAGAAACGGTCGCTCCTATCCTTGGTAATACTACAGGGAAGACCTACACCTATATCAACCCTATTTCTATCTTTCACGGAGCCGAACTCTATGAAAACGGTGGAAATTATTACTACTCGAGACAGGTTCGCTTTAATCTCTATATCATGAAATTCTTTAATTTCTTTTAAACATCTGGTTTGACCAGGTGTTTTTTCACTATAAGTTTTCTTTAAGATTGTTTTATTACCCTAGAAAGGTAAAGGAGGGAATATCCCATGAGAAAGAAATTCTTTCTAACAAGTGCTGCCGTATTGTGGGCCGCAACAGCTATGACGAGTGTCCACGCAGCAACCGATGTTCAAAAAGTAATCGATGAAACCTATGTACAACCCGAATATGTTCTAGGTTCTTCTCTATCTGAAGACCAGAAAAACCAAACTCTTAGCAAACTTGGCTATGACGCATCAAAAGATACCAAAGATATCAAAACTATGACACCTGATATCTATTCGAAAATTATGAATGTGGCTAATGATGCTAGTCTACAGCTCTATTCGTCGGCTAAGATTCAAAAGCTGGGTGACAAATCACCTCTAGAGGTCAAGATTGAAACGCCTGAAAATATCACCAAGGTGACGCAGGATATGTACCGTAATGCAGCGGTGACGCTGGGAGTTGAGCATGCCAAAATCACAGTTACAGCCCCTATTCCAGTTACAGGTGAGAGCGCCCTAGCTGGGATTTACTACTCGTTAGAGGCCAATGGTGCTAAAGTACCGCAAGCCAATAAGGACTTGGCCCAAGAAGAACTAAAAGCCTTGTCCGATATCAATGCTGAAAACAAGGACAAGTCAGGCTACGATGCCAATAAGCTCAATGTGGCTTTGGCAGATATCAAGGCAGGAATCGCAAAGGCAAAAGAAGCCAAAGGAAATCTGACAGAAGAAGATGTCCGCAAAATCGTTGAAGACACGCTAAAAAACTACAAACTTGATCAGGTTATAACAGGAAACCAGGTCAATATCATCATCAATTTTGCCCTCAACCTCTCAAAGAGCGACATTTTGAACAATGCTGATTTCACTAAAACCCTAAATGACCTCAAGCAAAGCATTGTCTCTCAAGCTGGAGATAGCTTTAAAAATATCAACCTTAACTTTGATGCTAATAAAGCGCTAGAAGACGGGGGCAACTTCTTTAGCTCCCTTTGGCAAGCTATTGTCAACTTCTTCAAGAGTTTTGGTGCTTAGGTCATTTCATGATATAATAGATGGTAACAGAAATGTTGCCGTCTTTTTTTGTTGGCCAATAGAAAGTGAAAAATATGTTAAAGAAAAATGATATTGTAGAAGTTGAAATTGTTGATTTGACCCATGAAGGGGCTGGAGTCGCCAAGATAGAAGGTTTGGTTTTCTTTGTAGAAAATGCTCTACCAACTGAGAAAATCCTCATGCGTGTCCTCAAAGTCAATAAAAAGATTGGCTTTGGGAAGGTTGAAGAATACCTTATTCAGTCACCTCATCGTAATCAAGACCTCGACCTAGCTTATCTACGTTCAGGAATTGCTGACTTGGGGCATCTTGCCTACCCAGAGCAGCTCAAGTTTAAAACCAAGCAAGTCAAAGACAGTCTCTACAAGATTGCTGGGATTACAGATGTAGAGATCGCTGAAACGCTGGGTATGGAAAATCCAGTCAAGTATCGAAATAAGGCGCAAGTTCCAGTTCGTCGTGTCAATGGCGTCTTGGAAACTGGCTTTTTCCGTAAGAATTCCCATGATCTCATGCCACTCGAAGATTTCTTTATCCAAGATTCAATGATTGACCAAGTTGTAGTAGCCCTACGCGACTTACTCCGTCGTTATGATTTGAAACCCTATGATGAACAGGAACAAGCTGGCTTGATTCGAAATCTTGTAGTGCGACGTGGGCACTATTCAGGACAAATCATGGTCATTTTAGTAACAACTCGTCCGAAAGTTTTCCGAGTGGAGCAATTGATTGAACAAGTCATCAACCAGTTCCCAGAGATTGTGTCTGTCATGCAAAATATCAACGACCGAAATACCAATGCGATTTTTGGTAAGGAGTGGAAGACTCTTTATGGTCAAGACTATATTACGGACCAGATGTTGGGAAATGACTTCCAAATCGCTGGCCCAGCCTTTTACCAGGTCAATACAGAAATGGCTGAGAAACTCTATCAAACAGCTATTGACTTTGCGGAGTTAAGAGAAGATGATGTGGTGATCGATGCTTATTCTGGTATTGGAACCATTGGATTATCCGTTGCCAAGCATGTCAAAGAAGTCTACGGTGTTGAAGTGATTCCAGAAGCAGTAGAGAATAGCAAGAAGAATGCTGCATTGAACAATATTACAAATACCCACTATGTCTGTGACACAGCTGAAAACGCCATGAAGAACTGGCTCAAGGAAGGTATCCAACCAACCGTTATCTTGGTTGATCCTCCACGTAAGGGATTGATTGAGAGCTTTATCAAAGCAAGCGCTCAAACAGGAGCAGACCGCATTGCCTATATCTCTTGTAATGTCGCAACCATGGCGCGTGATATCAAACTCTACCAAGAATTGGGATATGAGTTGAAGAAAGTCCAACCGGTGGATTTGTTTCCTCAAACGCACCATGTTGAGGCGGTAAGTTTGCTAGTCAAGGAGTAAAACGACGAAGATTAGCATTTACTTCCGCCCATGCGATAGCTGTCCGTGATTGACAAGTGCTAGCACGCAGACAGAACGGAGATAGCGAACCGCTGAGTGTGTCGCTCTGCTCGTAAAAGCTTAGAAACCTTTGAACGAAAGGGATAATGAAAGCCTTGATTGCAAGGCTTTTTGCTTTATGGTGGGTAAGTATCAGAGTGAGAAAATTTTTGGAATGAGTAGAAGTGATAGCTAGAAATTATCAGTTTCTATTTCCATTTACCCTGTGGGTACGTGTTTGTTTCCATTGACAAGGAGTTTGTGGGAATAGAAATGTACCCACCTTGTTTGAATCAAGTGAAGTGTAGTTGAAGGAAATCTGTTGAAAGCAATACTTCATTTTACCGAATAAGTAATAATTTAGGCAACTTCAAATCGATTAAAAAAAACTATTTTAAAGGTTAAGAGTAGACAAAAATTGTCCACTCTTTTTTGCAAACTCAATTTATCAATAAATGAAATGAGGGAATGTAAAATGAAATATTTTGAGGTTGAGTTAGAAAATCCTGATGAATTTTTAAAACTACAAACAGAAGATTTTGTGAAAGCTAATCGCTTGCTACTAAGGAAGATAATCCAGAGCGTTACAGTCTATGAAGAAAACTTCGTCATATCCTTTAAATCTGGCATCGAATTGGAAGTATGAGTCTCATTCCATAACTTTTATATTGAACATATCATCTTGTTGTGTTATACTATAAATTGATATAAACAAAGATGTAGGAGGAACCGAAACTATGACAGCCTCAATGCGTTTAAGATAAGCTGGCAATAAAAAAAGCAGAATCTATACCCGATGATAGGCTTTTTTGTTGTGCTTATTTATACGATATTGAGCATTCATTAGTTACGGTGAGGATATTGGTTATTTAACTATACCTTTATTTAACTATGTCTTTAATATGAATGTTTCCAAATTGTATGTATGCAGACCAAAAGCCACATTGTGGGGTTTGGCCTGCATTTTTTATTGCCTAGAATGCTATTCAAAATAGAAATTCAAGCAAAATAATATGCAGGAGATAATATAAATGGAAAAATACAACAATTGGAAACGAAAATTTTATGCAATATGGGCAGGGCAAGCAGTATCATTAATCACTAGTGCCATCCTGCAAATGGCGATTATTTTTTACCTTACAGAAAAAACAGGATCTGCGATGGTCTTGTCTATGGCTTCATTAGTAGGTTTTTTACCCTATGCGATTTTGGGACCTGCCATTGGTGTGCTAGTGGATCGTCATGATAGGAAGAAGATAATGATTGGTGCCGATTTAATTATCGCAGCAGCTGGTGCAGTGCTTGCTATTGTTGCATTCTGTATGGAGCTACCTGTCTGGATGATTATGATAGTATTGTTTATCCGTAGCATTGGAACAGCTTTTCATACCCCAGCACTCAATGCGGTTACACCACTTTTAGTACCAGAAGAACAGCTAACGAAATGCGCAGGCTATAGTCAGTCTTTGCAGTCTATAAGCTATATTGTTAGTCCGGCAGTTGCAGCACTCTTATACTCCGTTTGGGATTTAAATGCTATTATTGCCATCGACGTATTGGGTGCTGTGATTGCATCTATTACGGTAGCAATTGTACGTATACCTAAGCTGGGTAATCAAGTGCAAAGTTTAGAACCAAATTTCATAAGGGAGATGAAAGAAGGAGTTGTGGTTCTGAGACAAAACAAAGGATTGTTTGCCTTATTACTCTTAGGAACACTATATACTTTTGTTTATATGCCAATCAATGCACTATTTCCTTTAATAAGCATGGAACACTTTAATGGAACGCCTGTGCATATTTCTATTACGGAAATTTCCTTTGCATTTGGGATGCTAGCAGGAGGCTTATTATTAGGAAGATTAGGGGGCTTCGAAAAGCATGTATTACTAATAACAAGTTCATTTTTTATAATGGGGACCAGTTTAGCCGTTTCGGGAATACTTCCTCCAAATGGATTTGTAATATTCGTAGTTTGCTGTGCAATAATGGGGCTTTCGGTGCCATTTTATAGCGGTGTGCAAACAGCTCTTTTTCAGGAGAAAATTAAGCCTGAATATTTAGGACGTGTATTTTCTTTGATCGGAAGTATCATGTCACTTGCTATGCCAATTGGGTTAATTCTTTCTGGATTCTTTGCTGATAAAATCGGTGTAAATCATTGGTTTTTACTATCAGGTATTTTAATTATTGGCATTGCTATAGTTTGCCAAATGATAACTGAGGTTAGAAAATTAGATTTAAAATAAACAATATTGGAGGAATATTTATGTATCTTATTTTCATGTAACTCTTCCTGCTAAAATCGCAGGGTTTTCCCTGCATACAAGCAAATGAAAGCATGCGATTATAGACAGGAGGAAATGTTATGGAATTAATATTAAAAGCAAAAGACATTCGTGTGGAATTCAAAGGACGCGATGTTTTAGATATAAATGAATTAGAAGTATATGATTATGACCGTATTGGTTTAGTAGGAGCAAATGGTGCTGGAAAAAGCACTTTACTCAGGGTACTTTTAGGAGAATTAACTCCCCCAGGATGTAAAATGAATCGTCTGGGTGAACTTGCCTATATTCCCCAGTTGGACGAAGTAACTCTGCAGGAGGAAAAAGATTTTGCACTTGTAGGCAAGCTAGGTGTTGAGCAATTAAATATACAGACTATGAGCGGTGGTGAAGAAACAAGGCTTAAAATAGCACAGGCCTTATCGGCACAGGTTCATGGTATTTTAGCGGATGAACCTACGAGCCATTTAGACCGTGAAGGAATTGATTTTCTAATAGGACAGCTAAAATATTTTACAGGTGCACTGTTAGTTATTAGCCATGACCGCTATTTTCTTGATGAAATAGTAGATAAAATATGGGAACTGAAAGATGGCAAAATCACTGAGTATTGGGGAAACTATTCTGATTATCTTCGTCAGAAAGAGGAAGAACGTAAGAGCCAAGCTGCAGAATACGAACAATTTATTGCGGAACGTGCCCGATTGGAAAGGGCTGCGGAGGAAAAGCGAAAACAGGCTCGTAAAATAGAACAGAAGGCAAAAGGTTCTTCAAAGAAAAAAAGTACTGAAGACGGAGGGCGTTTAGCTCATCAAAAATCAATAGGAAGTAAGGAAAAAAAGATGTATAATGCTGCTAAAACCCTAGAGCACAGGATTGCGGCCTTAGGAAAAGTAGAAGCTCCGGAAGGCATTCGCAGAATTCGTTTCAGGCAAAGTAAAGCATTGGAGCTCCATAATCCATACCCTATAGTCGGTGCAGAAATTAATAAAGTATTTGGGGATAAGGCTCTGTTTGAAAATGCATCTTTTCAAATTCCGTTAGGAGCAAAAGTGGCGTTAACTGGTGGTAATGGAATCGGAAAAACAACTTTAATCCAAATGATCTTAAACCATGAAGAAGGAATTTCTATTTCGCCTAAGGCAAAAATAGGTTACTTTGCACAGAATGGTTACAAGTACAACAGTAATCAGAATGTTATGGAGTTTATGCAGAAGGATTGTGACTACAATATATCAGAAATTCGTTCAGTGCTAGCATCTATGGGGTTCAAACAGAACGATATTGGAAAAAGTTTATCTGTTTTAAGCGGTGGAGAAATTATAAAATTGTTGCTTGCTAAAATGCTCATGGGTAGATATAACATCCTAATAATGGATGAACCCAGTAACTTCCTTGACATACCAAGTTTAGAGGCTTTGGAAATACTAATGAAGGAGTACACCGGAACTATCGTGTTTATCACCCACGATAAACGATTACTCGAAAATGTAGCAGATGTAGTTTATGAAATTAGAGATAAGAAAATAAATCTGAAACATTAAATTTAAGGTAGTCGCTGGTCAGTATAGTCTGTTCTGGTTGGCGACTCCATTGTTAAAGAGTATAAAGACTTTAGATTTTATGAATATTAAAAATAGGAACAGTCAATTGAACTGCTCCTATTTTTCTGCTAAATATATTGTAGTTTTCTTATATGTATAATGATAGATTAGCGGATTCTCATCTACGGTACTTACTTCAAATATGAAGAAGTGATCGCGGTTATCTCTGGACTTTTCCTTATTGAGGACAAAGTAATTCTTACGTGAAGTCGCCATTGTTTTTAGGATATCATCAGTTAGGAAGGTCAATGGAATATTCATGTTAGAGTAGCGGTAGAAGTCACGTTCAAAATCTTGGTAGCTCTCGCTATAATAGTCCATTTGTAGGTGATTACGCTGAAACTCAAGCTGATTCATAGAGCACCTCCTCGACAAGTTCAATACTAATAATGTCTTTTAATTTCAAATTGATGTGACCTGTTGTAGTTTTTATCAAAATGAAATCTTTGGTCAGACTTGGTATTGTTCCAGTGTAGGAAACACGCTTGTTTTTTTCAATCACTTGAATGCGTGTGCGTAGCTGCCCGGCGTATACTTGACTGAGGAGTAATAATTTCTTCTCTAGTGATAAGTCAGACATGTACGTTACTTTGTTTGTATCATCAGAGAGTGCTGATGCATGTTCAGATAGGAAAAAGCCCATCCATTTTTGCATCTTTGTATCCTGGTACTCTCTTGCTGATTGAAATGGTAAATATGAACGGTCAATCATATCAAATCCTTTCTATGCAGAGGCAAGGGTATTTTTATCAAATTGAATCGTAAAACCTTGAATTCCCCCACCTGTGTAACATTCTTTAAAGCGATTGATTACCTCAGTATAGATTATCACAGATGAGCTTGTTGGCTTAATGCTAAATGTAAATTCCAATGGTAATCGGTTTTCAGATTTAGCATGTACTAGTCGTATCGATATTTCAGTTGTTTTGAGTTTTCTCTGACGAAGTTTTGAAGTTGCTGTTTCAACGATTCCATGTAAAAATCTTTCAAGCATTTCAATATCATTACATCCTTTGCTACGGATTTCTGAAAATTGTACTGTATTTTTTTCTTGTTTCATTTTAATCCCTCCAATCCACCCGCGGAATGACCACCGATAAGTTTACTGCGTTCAATATTTCTGGAACCTTCAGTTAGGACGGTTCCTTTTTGTATGGCTAAAAAACCAAACTGTTCTCTGACAACATCAATAGCTGTCTGAAGTCTATTATCTTTTTCAATTTGTTCTACATCATCAAAGAGTGATAGTAGAGTATAGCTTTCATCTACGAAGCCACTATAAGATACACCAATTTGTCTCACTGCACCAGAGGTGTATTTTTTCGGAATAATACAAGTACATGACTCACCATTGTTTTGGGGAGATTTGCGGGTTCAATTTTATTCTGAGCATTTATAGATTTTTTCATCTCAGTCCTAGAATAGCCAATATGAATAGAAACGACAGTAGTCAATACTAGGGCTACTGTTCCGTTCCACAGTATCATTTAAAAATCATTTTCACACCCTTTCGTCTATTAGTATAGAAGAAAGCTCTCAGCACATGTCGAGTGTGTAGCTTTGCTTGTAAAAGCCTAGAACATTTTGATAAATCGCAATAATGAAAAGCCTTGGTTTCAAGGCTTTTTGTATTGGCGTGGGGGAGTATTATAGTGAGAAAATTTTTGGAATGAATAGAAGTGATAGCTAGAAATTATCAGTTTCTATTTACATTTACCCTGTGGGTATGTGTTTCTTTCCATTGACAAGGAGTTTGTGGGAATAGAAACGTCCCCACCTTACATATCTCCAGAATGGGCGATTGAAATTGAGACAATTTAATAGAGATAAGCTCTTGTTATGTTTCTTTTAAGTCAATAAACTAACAATACTCAAAGTATGCTCAAAAATATGATATAATCTAGGACATAAGGCAATACTGTTTTAAAGTATTTTCTCTTAACCATGTCTCGTTAGACAAATCTGATTCGTCTGGTTTTCTAATGGATTTTAATGCTGACTTGGTTTTATAGCCATTATGCTCTCCATTATTTTAGTGTAGAACACTTTGGTTATTAGTTTTTTGTTACATTGTAAGCAAATCAATAGAGATAGAAAAAGGAATTATATGTTTAGTTATGAGGTTGTAGCAAGTTTTAACGACTTAGAAAATGCTATTTATACAACTATTTTAGAAAATGAAAATATATCCTCTATGACAATCAAGGAATTGGCCCAACTTGCACATGTATCAGTTGGAACCGTACAACGATTTTGCAAGCATCTAGGATTTGATGGATATAGCCATTTTAAGATTGCTTATAAAGAATATTTAAAAAATGAGCAAATTATTTTAAACAATCAAGACAATCATTCTTTGAAGTTATTCATTGATTATACTGAGCAAGATACTTTTTTGCAGCTGATTATGGAGGCTGTGGCAATCTTAAAGAACGTTGAACAGATTGTTTTTGTCGGAATTGGTTCCTCTGGAACTTTAGGTCGATATGGAGCGCGCTATTTTTCAAATATTGGCAAATTTAGTATGTGTATTGAAGATCCTTGGCAACCAGTGCTACAAAACAGTATGGAAAAAACTTGTGTCATTGCCTTATCCGAATCTGGTGAGACTTCTCAAACATTGAAAATTGTACAAAAATTAAAGGAAAAAGGTTGTCCAGTTATTGCCATCACAAATACATTGGAATCAACATTGTCAAGGCTATCTGATTGCTCCATAACCTATCATGTTCCTCAATTATTTTTAAATGGGTTTAATATTACGACGCAGGTACCTGTTATTTTCATTATTGAAATGTTAATGAAACAACTATATACTACAAAAGCATAAGGGTGTCTATGAATTTATTTGATTATCATAAAGTAAAAGGGCTAAATAATAGTGAATTAAGCGTGTATAATTTTATATTGCAACATAGAGATAAAGTTGCTACGATGACTATCAGAGAGCTATCGACATCTATAAATCTATCGACAACAACCATCATTCGTTTTGCGAAAAAGATGGGATTTGATAGCTACAATGATTTAAAGTATGTCTTGTCAAGGTCAGAAGATAAGGAAAATAAACATCGTCACTACTTTCCTATTGATATTCCAGCAATACAATTTTTACAGACTAGTGTTCAAGATGAAGCTTTAAAAAAACAACTATCAGAGATAGCAGACTTGATCGTTCAAGCCAAACAAGTTATCTTTTTAGGGGTGGGTACTAGTCTAAGTTTGGCAGAATATGGCTCATATCTTTTTTCTGGAATCGGTATTTTTAGCTTTGCTATCACTAACCCATTTTATTCTCTGAAATTGCATCATTCTAATTTGGAGGATGTTTTGGTTATTGCTCTAAGTGTCAGCGGTGAGACAGAAGAAGTTCTAACTCTGGTACAGGGATTCAAAGAAAGAAATGCTAAGATTGTTAGTCTGACAAATACAGATATTTCCACTTTATCACAGCTATCGGATATAAATTTATCCTACTTTATGCCAGTTGCCTATGCAGATTCCTCGCTACGTTCCACTAATTTGACCACTCAGATTCCAGTTGTCTATTTTTTAGAATCCTTACGTTACCAAGTTTATTTAAAAAAATAGGAGTGAAAACTCTTGTTTTTTTTATGTAACAAATATTGTTCGACTGTACATTTATTTTCTATCTCAATATCTATTGTCAGCAGGTACAGTATGTTATAAAATAGACTTGTTCATAGCGCTAGTACAAAATACAGAAAGGATTGGTAAAATGGCAAAAATACCAGAAGGCTTTTTATGGGGTGGGGCAGTTGCTGCTCACCAAATTGAAGGAGGATATGATAAAGGTGGAAAAGGCATTTCGATAGCCGATGTGATGACAGTTGGAAGTGCTAGCCACTCTCGACAGATTACTGATGGCGTCTTACCTGACGAATATTATCCGAATCATGATGCAATAGATTTTTACAGAACCTATAAGGACGATATACAATTATTCGCTGAGATGGGATTTAAGTGTTTTCGAACTTCGATTGCCTGGACTCGTATCTTCCCAAATGGAGATGAAGAAGAACCTAACGAAGAAGGGTTGAAATTTTATGATGATTTATTTGATCAGCTTCTAGCTCATCAAATTGAACCGGTCATCACACTCAGTCACTTTGAAATGCCCTATCATCTAGTTACTAAGTATGGTGCTTGGCGTAATCGCAAGTTGATTGATTTCTTTGTTCGTTTTGCGAAAGTCGTCATGGAACGATATAAGGACAAAGTTAAGTATTGGATGACCTTTAACGAGATCAATAATCAAGGTGCAATTAATGTTCCTTGGTGCTCATGGACTAATTCTGGTGTCATTTATCAAGAAGATGAAAATCCAGTTGAGGTACTACAGCAGGTTATCCATTATCAGTCAGTGGCTTCTGCAAAAGTTGTACAATTGGGTCGGAAAATCAATAAAAATTTCAAAATTGGTTGTATGCTGGCAATGGTACCATTTTACCCGAATACATGTGATACAAAAGATATACTTGCTAGCCAGAAGGCAATGGAGCATCGTTTATTTCACTATGGAGATCTTCATGTTTTTGGAGAGCGTCCTTACTATATTGAGGCCTTTTGTCGAAAAAATAATATCAAACTGGATATTATACCAGAAGATCTAGAAACTCTAAAAGAAGGTTGTGTAGATAATATTGGCTTGAGTTACTATATGAGTGATACAGTGACTGCTACAGCATCTGAGGAAACAGAAGAACTTTTCAAAGATGTTTACACTAAGAAAAACCCCTATATTGAATCAAGCGATTGGGGTTGGCAGATAGACCCTGAGGGATTACGCTATAGCTTAAATCTTTTATACGATCGCTATCACTGTCCGCTTTTTATAGTTGAAAATGGATTCGGTGCTTATGATAAGGTAGAGCCTGATGGAATCCATGATTCTTACCGCATTGATTACCTCAAACAACACATTGAACAAATGATGTTAGCGATTGAAGAAGATGGCGTAAATGTCATTGGTTATACCCCTTGGGGCTGTATCGATATTGTTAGTGCTGGTACAGGTGAAATGGAGAAGCGTTATGGCTTTATCTATGTCGATAAGAATAATAATGGCGAAGGAACTTTGCAACGAATGAAGAAAGATTCCTTTACATGGTATCAAAAAGTGATTGCATCAAATGGAAACGAATTATAAGGAGTAATTAAAATGAATATTGGATTGTTTTGTGCAGCAGGTATGTCAACAAGTATTTTGGTTGAGCGTATGAAAGAAGCGGCTCAGAAAAAAGGGAAAGATGCAACAATTGCAGCTTATTCCATCAGTGAATTGGAACAAAGAGTTGGAGATATTGATGTGGCTCTATTAGGCCCACAGGTTGGTTTCCAACTTGAAAAAGCAAAAGAAATTTGTGCTTCTCACAATGTTCCTGTAGAAGTGATTGCAATGGCTGATTATGGTACTGCAAACGGTATGGCAGTTCTTAAACAAGCTTACATGATGAAAAAATAAGGAGACGATGATGAAGGATAAACTGATTAAAAAGTTTGTTGATAGGATGATGGCCTTTGTCAATACCAAAGGTGTAACAGCGATAAAAGATGGTATTGTTTTCTCTATGCCATTGTTGATTGTTGGCTCCATCTTTCTTATCTTGGCCAATCTTCCAGTTCCAGCTCTAGCAACGATGTTAGAAACTAGTGGTATTACCCCTGTTCTCAATCAAGCAATTGGTGCAACCTTTAATATCAGTGCGATTGTAACAGTCATTGGGATTGCGTATACCTATGCTAAGCTAGAAAAACAGGAGCCGCTTGGGGCAGGTGTCATTGCCCTAGCAGTTTTCTTGCTAATCCAGCCCTCCAGTTTGATTTCTAAAAATGGGGATGTAGTTGGTAACATTATTCTGAAGGATTGGACTTCCGGGAAAGGGATGATTGGTGCCATTATCGTTGGTTTGATAGTAGGAGCAAGCTATTCTTGGTTTTTGAAGAAAAATATCAAAATCAAAATGCCAGATGGCGTACCAACTGGTGTAGCCAACGCATTTTCAGCCTTGATTCCTGCTACTGTTATTATCACAGCGGCAACGATCTTTGTCGGACTTGTTGAACAATTGTTTAAGGTCACAACGATTGAAGTGATTTATAATCTTATTCAAACACCAATGCAAGGCTTGACTGACTCATTGTTTGGTGCGGTGCTTATGTGTTTCCTTGTACCATTCTTATGGATGTTTGGGGTGCACGGCTCAACTGTAGTTGGTGGCATCATGAGTGGCTTGCTACAGGCGAATGCTTTGGAAAACCAAGCCATTTTAGATAAGGGCCTAGAATTAAATCTAGCCAATGGCGGTCATATTGTGACGATTCAATTTTTTGATCAATTTATCAATGTTACAGGTGCCGGGATTACGATTGGTTTGGTAGTTTACATGGTTGCATTTGCAAAATCAAAACAACTAAAAATTCTTGGACGTCTTGAAATGGTTCCAGCCATCTTTAATATCAATGAGCCGGTGCTCTTTGGTTTGCCGATTGTAATGAATCCAGTTTTAGCAACTCCCTTTATATTAACGCCTATTTTATCTTGTATCATCCAGTATTCAGCGATTTATTTTGGACTGACACCTATGTATGGTGCCGTTCAAGTTCCGTGGACTTGTCCTCCAATTATTTCAGGATTTATCATCGGTGGTTGGAAAACAGCCTTGTTGCAAACACTTATTTTGGTTATGTCTTTCTTTGTTTATTATCCGTTTATTAAACAGATGGATAAACAAGCTTTACAAGCTGTAATACAAGAAACAAGCGATTTAGAAGATGAAGATTGGTAAGAGAGGTATTAAAATGGACGAAAAAGTACTCGAAGTGTGTTTTCAAATTATCACCTATGTAGGAACAGCAAAATCTATGTACATCAATGCTATTCAATTGGCTAAGCAGGGTGAATTCGAGCAGGCTAAAGATAGAATTAAACAAGGCGAAGAAGCATTTGTACAGGGACACAATGCTCACCACTCACTTTTGACAAAAGAAATGAATGGGGAATTAAGCGAAACAGGTCTACTTCTGATGCATGCTGAGGATCAGTTAATGAGTGCAGAAGGTTTTCGAACGATTGCTGAGGAATTTATAGCAGTCTATAAACGCTTTGAGGAAGGTAAATAGAGCAAGTTATGAAAGTAAAAAATCAAGCAATGTTAATTACCTATTCAGACAGTCCTGGAAAAAATCTGAAAGACTTGAAGTAGGTCTTAATCTCAGCCAAGTCGCCTTTTCCCTTGATTTCCTAGAAAAGAAAGATGAGTCTGCCTATCCGGATTTGTTTATCCACTACAAAAACTTTTGGCCAAACAGTGGGCCGACTCAGGAAGATGTAGACCTGATTTACAAACGGAAGCCACGTGCTCCCTATAGCATTGCCAAGTTTGCTGATGGTAGTGAGGAAAAAGTTTGGTGTACCTTTGATGAGCAACAGATCGACCTCGATGTGACAAGAGAAACAACTCGTCGCTTTATTCAGGAAAATCTGGAACAGCTGGCGGACCACGGAGCTTCCATTATTCGCTTGGACGCCTTTGTCTACGCCAATAAGAAAATCGGCACCAACTGTTTCTTTGTTGAGCCAGATATTTGGGAAATGCTTCATTTTCCGTGTCAGCTATTGGCACCAAAAGGAGTGAAAATTCTTCCAGAAATTCATGAACATTACACCATTCAGCAAAAAATCGCTGAGCAAGACTACTATGTCTATGACTTTGCCCTTCCGATGCTGGTTTTTCATGCTCTTTATTCAGGTAATGTCAAACGTCTTGTTCACTGGATGGAAATCTGCCTCGCAAGCAATTTACAACCTTAGACACGCACGATAGTATCGGAGTGGTCGATGTCAAGGACTTGCTAACAGATGTTGAAACAGAGGCGACAAGAGAAGCCCTCCATGCCCAAGGAGCAAATGTCAAAAAGATTTACAGCTCAGAGGCCTACAATAATTTGGATATTTATAAGAAAAATTGTACCTACTATTCATCTTTAGGAAATGATGACCAAGCCTATCTCTTGGCACGTGTGCTTCAATTTTTTGCACCAGGTATTCCGCAGATTTACTACGTTGGCTTGTTGTCAGGAGAAAATGATATCGAATTGCTCGAATCAACCAAAGAAGGCTGCAACATCAACCGTCACTATTACGATTTGGAAGAAATTGAGCGAGAAGTTCAACGCCCAGTTGTGCAGTCCTTGTTCAATCTGCTCAAATTCCGTAATACCAGCGCAGCATTTGATGGAGAGTTTGCTGTTGACATGGAAGACGCTAATACTATCCACATCAGCTAGACCAATACCGATGCCAATACAGTGGCAGAATGAAGAGCTAATCTGAAAGATAAATCATTTGAAATTACAGAGAAAATAGATAGTGAAAGAACATCGATTTATCTATAATAGAATACAAACGAGTGGTGGAAACGTTTGATTTCCTCACTCTTTTTGTTAGCTAGTTAGTAACAAAATAGTACTTAAACGTAAACTATGAATTATATCCTGTTGTGACNATAATTGTTCGAGAATATTCGTAATAAAAAACAGGAACAGTCAATTAAACTGCTCCTATTTTTATGATAGAATATAGGTAGTTATAAATCGAGAGCAACTAAGAAGCAGTAACAAATATTACATATAAAATAATCAAAATAAGGAAGATAAAATGACAGAAATTGACAAAAAGAATTTAAAAAATTATCTTTATTGTACATTTGGAATTACTTATATAGCTTGGGGGATTCTTGCCATCTTTACTCAATCTTATATTTTGGGATTAGAGACATTTATAGGAAGAATATTACATATAGTTGGTGCACTTGGACCAGCTATTGCAAGTGGCTTTTATTTAAAAAGTAATAATATAAAATTTAAACATTTTTTATTTAATAAGATAGAAAATAGTAGTATTTATTTCATTTATCATATGTTAGCAATTTTGATACTATTTTCTGTATCTTCCTTAGAATTAAACGGAGTATCCATTTATCTGATGCCATTATTCTTTATACAACTAATTTTTTTTGGTGGTGGACATGAAGAATTAGGATGGAGAGGAATATTACAGCCATTACTTGATAAAAAATATACTTATTGGCAATCTAATTTGATTGTAGGTTCAATCTGGGGAATTTGGCATCTGCCTTTATGGTTTATAGTCGGAGAAAGTCATCAAGGATTTCCTTTCATTTTATTTTTTATATATACATTATTTTTAAGTTTTGTTTTAGGGCTTCTTTATCGTCAAACGAAATCTGTGGGGTACTGTCTATTATTTCATGCGTTCGCAAATTTGTTAAATCTCTATTTTGTGTTAAAAATTAATCTTATTTTTATTATCATTTTTATTGGTTATTTGATTTATACTATATTGGCGAGTAATAGAATTAGTAAGGAAACAACATTTTAAAATTTAGATCAGGATATCCATTATTGAATGTAACGTGTGGTCATTCTAGATAATCAATGTTAGAGACTTTTCTATTTGATGAGGCATCACTGATTGTTCAAACTGATTTAACAAGTATTTATCTAGTGAAAGTCCTACAGCAAGGAGTTTAAACATGAAATTCCATGAATTTGGTGATAAGAATTTGCCTCCTATTTTACTGATACATGGTGGTGGCAGTTCTTGGTGGAATTATCTTCGTCAAGCACGAATCTTGTCAGAAGAATACCGTATTATTCTACCCACTTTGAATGGCCACAGCGAGGAATATCAACTTGATTATGTTTCTACTGAAGATTCTGCTTTGGAGATTCTAGACTATATCAAAGCAAACTGTGGTGGGAAATTGTTTGCAATCGGTGGTGTTTCACTTGGTGGTCAAATTGCCATTGAGCTTTTGTCTTTAGACAGTGAAATTGCTGAGAAGGCCATCATAGATGGAAGCCTCTGTATTCCTCAACCAAGGTTAGCTAAAATCAGCATCTTTCTAGTGTCTCTATTTGGTAAACTGATGTTCAATAAATTCTCTTGCAAACTTCAGTTAAGCATGATGAACAAACTCTATCCTAAACTGGCTTATCCAGAGGAAATAAAAGCTTATTATTTAGAGGATTTGCCAAGGACGCCTGTCAAAACATTGGTGACCATTTACAAAAACTATATGGGATGTTACAAGCTGAAAGATATGATTTCTGCTAGCAGGGCTCAGGTTCTGTATATCTATGGTGAAAAAGAATTGAACTGTGTGAAAGAATCAGCGAAATTATTTCATCAGCTACATTCAAATACAATTTTGTATGAAGCAGAGGGCTATAACCACGGCTATTTATCAGCTTACCTGCCTTATGAGTGGATTGATTTGGTGGTGCCATTTTTAAAGAGTGATTCATTAGAAATGTGTAACGAATCTGATATGCAATAAGGAGGAAACGGATGCTCGGAGTAATTGTTGGAGACATTGTAGGTTCAGTTTACGAATGGAATAATATCAAAACGAAGGGTTTTCCTTTATTTTATGAGGATTGTTTTTTCACGGATGATACGGTAAGTCCGAACCGCTGAGTGTGTAGCTTTGCTGGTAAAAGCGTAAAAATCTTATAACAAAAGAACTTAAGAAAGTATTGAAACAAAGGCTTTTGCCGTAAGAGATATTTTAGTATTATGCCTGAAATTAAAATAGGCTAAGAGTAGATTTGTGAGTTTTGAACAATTTTTCCTAGCTTACTTAGGAATGGAGAGATAAGATGACATGGACTAAGGAATATTTTTCTAAAATTGAATTTATTATTCATTGTGGTTGTGAAATTTTTGGTTATTTTGAGTGTAATCTGATGAACTCTGAACTGTCCTACCAAGAGTGTGGGAATACTGGAATGATCGTTTTTGAACATAGTCAGAAACTATCCGAAAAAGCCTTATCTAAACTCATGAAATATACGCGACTTATTGATTTTGAGAAATATAGAAAGGGGAACAATTCAAATAAGAATGATAAAGTTATTGGTTATAGAGATGCATTTTCGATAACTTTCAAGGGCTATAGTCAAGATGGACAAGATTTATTGATATATAATATGGACTATGTTTACAAGGATTGGTACAATAGATCCGTTGATAACTTGTACAGTTTTATAAGCGAAACCTATTTTTCAGATTTTCAAAATAATAGATGTTTTATTGCTCAAGGGCTGATGGCTGGTGTACTTCCGTTTTAGGTATAATAGGAAGATGTAGTACATAGTGGAATCAAAAAAGTTTTTTAATTATAATTTGATTAGATGAATACCTATAAATTATACAAAATTCGTTAATAGATAATTTTAAAACTATAGTTGATGGTCAAATTCCCGATATCTTACAAGGAGGAATCTTATGCTAGGAGCAATAGTTGGAGACATTGTAGGTTCAGTTTACGAATGGAACAATATCAAAACGAAGGATTTTTCTTTATTTTGTGAGGATTGTTTTTTCACGGATGATACAGTAAGTCCAAACCGCTGAGTGTGTGAGTTTGTTAGTGAAACATAGTTAATCCTCAAACTAAAGAAACTAAAACTCCATTATTTAGAAATGAAAACCTAAACTGGTTTTAAGGAGGTAAAATATTGATGGAAAGCAGACCTGAGTTCAATAAAGTCGCATCCTTTGATGAATTTAATAAATACTATTGGTATCGGGATGAACTTTCACAGATATGCAGGTCATTAGGACTTGAATATAGAGGTACAAAACAGGAACTCAATGATATTATTGAGCAGTACTTCAAGGGGAATTTGATTAAAAAATCATCAGTAAAAAGGAAAAAGAAACGAGTAGAAGTCGTTACTTTAGATACGCCCTTACTTGAATGTGGATTCTCCTTTAATGCACACTTTAGAGAATATTTCTCAACTTTAACAGGTGTTTCCCCCTTTAAATTTACTGCTGATATGGCCACTGCTTGGAGAAAAGTAAAAAAAGAAAATGAATTGAATTTCACAATCCAAGATATGCTAAAAGTTTATTATGGAGATTCAGATTATGCCAAGTATGATCATTCGGTTTGTCAATGGAACCAATTTTTAAAGGATTTCTGTGCAGACGAAAATAGTGGCAACTACTCGAATAAACTAAAAGTAGCTTCCATTCTTTGGAAAGAAGTTAGAAATTCAAGTAATGCAAAAATTTATTCAAAGAATCTTTTAACTAAATATGCAGATAAAATAAAAGAGTATGACAAATAGAAATGTCTGTCTAAACCAATAGTTTATAAGGAGAAATGCCATGCTAGGAGCTATTATTGGAGATATTGTAGGTTCGGTTTACGAATAGAACAACATCAAAACGGAGGGTTTTCCTTTATTTTGTGAGGATTGTTTTTTCGCGGATGATCCGGTAAGTCCGAACCGCTGAATGTGTAAGCTTGTTAGTGAAACGTGGCTAATCCTCTCACCTTTTCATTTTAAGGCAAGAAGGCTTCAAAGCTCCACTGGAGCTTTGAACTCCCCAAACCTTTTGTGTTCCGCGGACGCGCCACGTTGAGGCGGTAAGTCTATTAGTGAAGAGTAATTAATTTTCAGAAGGCTTCCTGCCTTTTTAATCCTACGGACGAAAAATACGGCAAAACCTTATTTTATACAGTAAATTTTCTAACGTTAGAAAAATAGATTTGATGCATTTAAATAAACAAATTATAAATAGGAGAATCCAATGTTTAGTTTTTTTAAAAAGAAAAGTCCTATAAACCTCGAAATCAATTTTAATGACAATTCAATGGCAATGAACGGAACCAGCTTGTCTTTTCCTTTATCTTTGAAAGATATTGAGGCTGTGTTAGGAAAGCCTGATCAGGTTGTCAAAAAAGAAAATAAATACATAAAGTACATTTACGACAATGCTGGTATTGTATTTGAACATTCGCTTTCTGTCAAGAATCATTTAAAGAAATGCAGGGTCTATATTGATGATGAGCATCTACTTTCTACTATCAGTTTCTACTACGGTGATGTTGTAAAACCTATGTTTGGAGAAGAAGAATTACCCAAGATGCCTTGTCATGCCGTAGTATCCACTGATGGGAAGACTCCCTATTTTCTTTATGATAGACACAGAACTGGGGATTTCAATTTTATTTTATGGACCCCTCGTGGAACCAATTTTAATGGAAGACCAGATGTAATGAGATATCCACTCACCATTTCTTACTATCCAGAAATCAAGCATGAACGTCAAAAATCAAATCCAAAAGTTGTTCAAGAAAAATATCTTCATTTCGATAATCTGAATTTTAAACTAGCTATTATCCAAGTATTGATGTATGATTTAGAGGTTTTAAAGCCAGCTTTTGATATTTTTGATTTTTCAGAGGAATTTAGCGAGTTGGATATTGATACAGAAAGTACAGAACTTGTCGAGCCTGCCTTAGAATACTTTAAAAATCTTCAGATTTCACAGAAGTATGCAAGTCTTGTAAAAGAGATTGATATGGATGGCGGTAATGAAATTTTTATGAATCTGATTCCTCAGTGGGATGGTGAAGATAGTATTTTTGATTTGAATGAGGTTAGTTTGGCTGAATTAAAGCAGTTCCCAAATTTAAAACAGGCGACAATCATGTCAAGTAATTTTGAACAAGTTAAGGAAACTTTTGCTGCAGTTGGAGTTGACGTAGAACTAGTGTAAGTTAAACTAAACATTTATAAATTTTTGAAAAATCTTACTTTTATGACTCGAAAAAAGGATTAAATAAAATATGAAAAAGTTTAAATGGTGTTTATGTTTAACTGGATTTCTTGTTATTCTTTTGACAGCATCTTCATTGAATGCCTGTAGTTTGGGTGGCGAAACCATTCCCCAAAATAGAACAAAGGAACAGTACGAGTTTGAAAAAACGTTTGATCCCATGTTTAAATTTTTGGAACAAGAGCAGAAGAATTTTAATGGGCTGGAAGCTTATAAAAGCAGAGTCTATATAAAAAATGGTGACGAAGTCAAAAGATATGAAATTGACCTAGATATTACCAAGGCAGATGGTAAGGGTGACTATAGAATACAAATCGGAGAAAACAAAAAAACGGTTCCCGTTAGTTATTCTAATGGCAAGTTGCATTACGATTCGGAGATAGCCCCTTTATTTGACGAAGAGATTCTTAACTTAGTTGTCAAAAGAGATGTTTTTGACTCCTTAAATGTAAAAAGAACGTTAAGAACAGGAACAACAGAGCTTAGTGAAATTATCTACCAGCCAGAAAATAACTCTGACCTCTTTCAGAAACTGAAAAGCAAATATGATCTACCAGAGGAAACAACGTGCCAAATTAGAATAGATTACTCAGATAAAACAAATTATGGGATCACAATACAGTTAACATCGAAAGAGATGTCTGTCAAAATTGGTTTAACTATTATTAAAAAACGGGGCTAACGATTTAGGAATGTTATTGAAAAGAGTTTTTTAACTCTGATAAGATTTAAAGGTGAGTATGAAAGTAAAATTCAAAGAAACGAATAAAGTATTTTTCAAAATAGTAGAAGTAGAGGGGGAAAAGTATATTCTAGATTTGACGACTGTTAGACCAAAATCCTATTTCTGGGGTTCTCTTCCCGATGAAATTACTGCAAAAATGCAAAAGTTAGATAAAAGAGATACGCGTTTTGAGAGTGTAGCTCCAACTATGAGTAAATCAATTGGGGTTGCAATTGGTACAGCAATAGGGGGATCTGGCTATCGGCTTGTGACAAATTTTTTTAGAAACAATGGGATTAGTCACAACCTTCCTTTAAAGATAGTTTTATATGGCCTATTCATTTTCCTAGCTTATCTTGTTTTCTGGTTCATTGCTATAAGAGCTCGTCATAGTGTCCAAAAAAGACTTGAGAATAAAGTTTCAAACTATCAAATAACTTTTAAACCAGTTGGAAATAAGCGTCAATTAAAACATTACAAACTTCTTCCTTTTATCCTTGTTCCGACTCTTGGATGTTTTACTTTCTATCTAAATATTGTTGATGGGACAGAGGGTGCCCTACTTGTTATTAATAGTATTATATTATTGGGATTTTTTACAGTGATTTTAGGCATGTCACCACTCCGAGAAAGTGTCGAAAAGCAAGAGATTATTTTTGATAGAATAGAGAAGTTATAAGTTAAGATGAAAGATGAAAGCTATTTTATGATCCTCTTTTGCAGGTCACATTGGGCTATTTTATAAGAAAAAATTATGTAATAGCGAAGAAAGTGTTTATGTTGCTCAACGACTCATTTAAGGTTCAGAACTTCTCTCGTAATGCCACATTGTAATTTAGAAAAGGAGTAAAAATGAATTATTTAGAAATACGCAAGAAATATGGATTTTATAGAAAAGTCGTGATTGTTTTGGCTGTTCTTCTCAGTCTTTTTGTAGCTTGGATGGTGAATGATAGGACTATTCAAACCCTTTGTATTTTATTCATAAGTGCACTCTTATTTCTTTTCATTGCACTAATCAGAAGAGGGTATGTAAAGAGTGGTACTAAGTTACTGCATATGGATTTAGATTTACCATCTTGGAAGCAATACATTGAATTGAAGAAAGATGCAAAAAGAGCTATTATAAAAATGGATGTGACACTAACATCTGTTGGGTATTCCTATATGATTGGTGATTTCGATGCTGCCATTAAGGAGGCTTCTGAAGCAATGACTGATCAAAAACTGAAGCCAAAATACAGGGATTTCTTAGAGAGTTACCTCATTCGCTCGACAGTTCTTGCAAATCCTAACCTGACCAGGGACCAGCTTGATCTTATACTAAACAAAATGTCCATATCAGATTCCTCTCTAGCTGAGAAAACAAAAAGCGTTAGTATTGCGCTTTACGATTTAACAATTGCTCATCAATCCAATGATTACTTTGAAGACTTGGAAAACGAATTTAAATATCAACAATTGGAAATCACTTACTATCAAGCTTTGAACTCTAAATTAAAAGGAGATATGACCAGGGCAAATGAGTTGTTTAGAAAACTCGCTCAAGAAGATGAACAGCTCTATATCGTACGGAAGTCTAAAGAATTTTTAAAAAGTTGAGCGTTTTATTTGACTGATTAACGTCTCTATTCTAGTTAGTGGATCCGATTTTTCGAGCATTTGGATGGCGTTTACATCACTCAAGTGATATAATTAGTTACTAGAATTTTTGTAACTATTAAAGGAGTATTATCAATGAAAAAAGCAATGTTAATTATTAACCCTACCTCTGGTGGGGAAAAGGCTTTGGATTATAAGGTCAAGCTGGAGAATAAAGCCAAAGATTATTTTGAGCAGGTGGAAACCAAAATTACCGAAAAAGCGCTGGATGCAACACACTTTGCTGAGGAAGCGTCTCGTAAGCAGTACGATGCAGTGGTTGTTTTCGGTGGAGACGGGACTGTCAATGAAGTCATTTCGGGTATTGCTGAGAGAGACTACATTCCTAAGTTAGGGATTATCCCTGGTGGAACGGGTAACCTCATTACGAAACTGTTGGAAATCAATCAAGACATTGATGGCGCGATAGATGAACTCGATTTTAACTTAACCAATAAGATTGATATCGGTAAAGCAAATGATAACTATTTTGGTTATATCTTTAGTATCGGTTCTCTGCCTGAGGCGATTCACAATGTTGAAATCGAGGACAAGACGAAATTTGGTATCTTTGCCTATGCTGTAAATACCATGAAGTCCGTCATGACGGATCAGGTCTTTAACATTAAGGTTGAGACAGAAAATGGAAATTATGTTGGTGAAGCTAGCCATGTTTTGGTTCTCTTGACAAATTACTTCGCTGATAAGAAAATCTTTGAAGAAGACAAAGATGGCTATGCCAATATTTTGATTCTAAAAGATGCTTCTATATTCTCTAAATTATCCGTCATTCCTGATTTACTAAAAGGGGATGTTGTCGGAAATGATAATATTGAGTATATCAGAGCGCGTAATATTAAGATCTCTTCAGATAGTGAATTGGAGTCAGATGTTGACGGCGATAAATCGGATAACCTACCTGTAGAAATTAAAGTCCTAGCACAGCGAGTAGAAGTGTTTTCAAAACCGAAAGAGTAGAAGATAAAAAAATAGTTTATTTTTTACAATGAAATCAAGTTTCATATCAACGATTGGAGGAGGAATGAATTCTCTATTTGATGAATTTCGAACAATTTGCTCTCATTTAAACCAAGTCGGAATCACACCGACGCTCATGGGGTCTTTGGGGTTTGAATACCGTTCAAATGAAGAATGGGGGCCGTCTGACATTGACATTCATGTGGCTGGTGACCCTAGAGGTTGGGAAGCACCTGATCATCTCAGAATTTATGACTGGGACAAGATAATGAAAGTGATGAACCACTTGGGCTATACCTTGGTAGATATTCATGAGCATGAATTCCAAAAAGATGGTCTGAGTGTTGAATTCGGAAGTATCGATTCTTTACCTGATTTTGCAAGAGTTTCGGAATCAGATATAGAGCTGATTCATCTCGAAAACATCACTTTTCGCGTTCCAAGTTTAGAACAGTATTTAAGTATTTACAAGGCTTCTTCCCAAGATTCCTATCGAAATAACCACAATAACAATAAGGATTTTAAAAAGATTGAGTGGCTGGAAAGACATTTGTAAAACTGTCTTTCTATACAACGCCTTAAAATTAAATAATATGGATATCTCAGAATATTTAATTCGTTTCAAGAAATTTTATTAATAGGTATTATTCATAACATAGTGCTTAATTTAGTGTTTTTATAAAATCGGAGGGAATGATTTGTCAGTTTTAACAGAAAAAACAGAATGGCTCTGGAAAAAAAATCAGGAGCTATGGCTTAAAGAAATTGTTGAATATATTGAAGCAAATGATTTAGTTGATTATAATTTTCAGGACAATAACGAATGGACTGCTAGAGATTATGAACAGTCACCTTTATGCCAGATAATTTGGGGAGAAATAGTTTCCAGTTACCTTTCTAAGAAATTCGGCGAAGAGTACACATATTTAATAAATAGGTATCATTTAACAGTACAAAGCGATACGAAAAGTTTTCGTTTTCTCTTTGATGTAATGAATAATGGTAAGGCAGCATATAATCCTTCTTATAGGACCAAAGATAATAGTGATATTATATATAAATATCATTATATTGGTAATTTTACCCCTATTCCAGGTAATGTTCCATTAAAGCCAAGTTTACAATTTAGTCACAAAGTTTTTCAAGAAGATTGGAACAAGATGATAGAGCATATTAGAGATCGTTGGAATGAATTTAAGTTTGATTTGACGTTTGATGAATATATTGAGATGACTTTTCAAACCGATTATTATTCAAACAAAAAATTTAATAAGATTAGTGGAAAAGAAGATATAAAAAATATGATTATTTCGAGAGGCAAGCTAATAGAAGGACGGTTAAAAGAGCTAATTTAAAATTAAGTATGAACTATTTAAATAGTTTTTGAAAAAGTCTAATAATGAGAAGTCTTAGAGATAAGACTTTTTTATTTATAGAACCAAACCACTCAAAACTAGGGGCAAACCTTGCAAATAAAATACGAAAGTAGTATACTAGAGTCACGATTATGAAAACGTTTGCGCAACGAGATGAATCAAAGTAAACTAGGAGACAGAACAATGGAATTAACAGCCATTTACCACAGACCAGAGTCGGAGTATGCTTATCTTTATAAAGACAGGACAATGCACATTCGCCTCCGGACCAAGAAAGATGATATTGAAAGCATTAGCTTACATTATGGAGATCCTTTTATCTTTATAGAGGACCGTTATGAAGCAATCAAGAAGATGAGTAAAGTAACTTCTGATGCTTTGTTTGATTATTGGCAAGTGGAGATTTCAGTTGGCTATGCCCGACTCCAGTATCTCTTTGAACTTAAAGATAAGCAAGCTCAGAGTATTTTGTATGGCGATAAGGGATGTGTTGAAAACACACTAGAAAATCTTCATTATGAAGGAAATGGATTTAAAATCCCTTATATACATGAGATTGATGCTTGCCATGTTCCTGACTGGGTAGCTGATACAGTTTGGTATCAGATTTTCCCAGAACGTTTTGCTAATGGGAACCCTGAGATTTCACCAGAAGGGACTTTAGCTTGGGATTCCTCTATCAAACCAAAGACGAGCGATTTCTTTGGTGGTGATTTACAAGGCATTATTGACCATCTGGATTACTTGCAGGACTTGGGCATTACAGGTCTTTATCTCTGTCCGATTTTTGAATCCCCGAGCAATCACAAGTATAATACGACGGATTATTTCGAAATTGACCGTCATTTTGGAGACAAGAAAATCTTCCGTAAACTGGTGGAGGGAGCCCATCAGAGGGGCATGAAAATCATGCTGGATGCTGTTTTCAATCATATCGGGGACCAGTCTCCACAATGGCAGGATGTTCTCAAGCATGGTGAAAAGTCGGAATATAAAGACTGGTTCCATGTTCAAGAATTCCCCGTGACCAAGGATAAGCTGGGAAACCCAAGAAAACTCCCTTACCATACCTTTGCCTTTGCTAGCTATATGCCCAAGCTCAATACGGCCAATCCTCAAGTGAGAGACTATCTGTTAAGCGTTGCGACTTACTGGATTGAAGAGTTTGATATCGATGCATGGCGCCTGGATGTAGCAAATGAAGTAGACCATCAATTTTGGAGAGATTTCCATAAGGCTGTCTTGGCTAAAAAGCCTGACCTTTATATTCTTGGAGAGGTTTGGCACACTTCACAGCCCTGGCTAAATGGAGATGAATTCCACGCAGTCATGAACTATCCTCTCTCTGACAGTATCAAGGATTATTTCTTGCGAGGGACTAAGAAGACACCTCAATTTATCGATGAAATCAATAGCCAGTCTATGTACTATAGACAACAGATTTCGGAAGTGATGTTCAATCTTTTGGATTCGCATGATACGGAGCGCATTTTGGCAACGGCCAAAGGAAATATCCAGCTTGTTAAGTCTGCCCTTGCCTGCCTCTTTTTGCAAAGGGGAACACCGTGTTTCTACTATGGAACTGAGTTGGAGTTAGGTGGAGGACCAGACCCAGATTGTCGTCGTGTCATGCCTTGGGAACGTGTTTCCGACAGTAATGACATGCTTCATTTCATGAAGAAATTGATTCAGCTTCGTAAGGATGCTTCAGGCATTATCCAACATGGAACTTATAGACTGCAAGAGATCAAGCCAGATGTGGTATCTCTGGCATGGGATTATGATGGACAAAAACTCCAAGCTATTTTTAACCAATCAACTGAAAACTATCTTTTAGAAGACAGTGACGCTGTAGCGCTAGCCAGTCATTGCCAAGAATTGGGACTGCAACTGGCGATTTTGCCTAAAGGTTTCGTCATTCAATAAAAAATAGGATTAAAAAGACTGTAATGAATGGGTGATTCGTGCAGTCTTTTTTTGACTTATGTAGTATAATAAAGCTAAGTCACGGATTACCGGATGAGGGATTAGTGAATGGTGTTTAAAATGAAAGAGAGACTTACACTCTAGAAGGAGAATTGCATGAAACGAAAGAGTAAAGTGGTAGCCTTGGGGCTATGTTTGCCCTTATTAATTGGATTGGCTGCATGTCACCAAAATAATACGAGGACTGAAGCTTCAAATCAGATACAGACCAGTTCGGATAAAGTTCCTTGGACGGCTTCATATACCAATCTGAACAATCAGGTCAGTATCGAAGAGGTCAAATCTCTCTTATCAGCGCACTTGGATCCAAATAGTGTTGACGCATTTTTCAAACTTGTTACAGACTATAATGCGACTGTCGGCTCCACTGGCTTAAGTGGTGATTTTACTTCCTTTACAAAGACAGAGTATGATGTAGAGAAAATCAGTAATCTCTGGAATCAAAAAAAGGGTGACTTTGTCGGGACCAACTGCCGTATCAATAGCTATGCGCTCTTGAAAAATTCAGTCACGATCCCAAAACTTGAAAAGAATGACCAGCTACTTTTTGTGGATAATGACGCTATTGATAAGGGAAAGGTGTTTGATGCGAAAGACAAGGAAGAGTTTGATATTCTATTTTCTAGGGTGGAGACAGAAGCAACGACAGATGTAAAAATTCACGCGCAGAATATGGAGAAATTCTTCTCCCAGTTTCAATTCAATGACAAAGCTCGAATGTTGTCTGTTGTATTGCATGACAATTTGGATGGAGAGTTTCTTTTTGTCGGGCACGTTGGTGTTTTAGTGCCAGCTGATGATGGTTTCTTATTTGTAGAGAAACTGACTTTTGAAGAGCCTTATCAAGCTATTAAGTTTGCGAGCAAGGAAGATTGTTACAAGTATCTATCCACTAAATATGCGGATTACACAGGTGATGGACTAGCTAAGCCTTTCATTATGGACAATGAAAAGTGGATTGAAGGATATTAATGTAGGCAAAGGTGATGAGATGGAAACAGTAATAGCGCTTTTAGTTGTCATTCTTATCGGATTCTGGGCTGTAAACATTCTCAAGCCTCGTAAGGAAAATAAAAAAGAAAGATTTATTGGCTATATGCAGCGCTATGATATTGACGGCGAGGGCTATCAGTCAGAAGTCTGGGAAGTAGCAGAAGATGAGAATGAGAAATAAGGAGGAGAGTCCAAAAACAGTAGATTTCTTGCCTTTTTCAAGAAAGGGGACTAGTAACATCAGTACTATCCTAAGGAACTGATAGGAGGAAACATTATGGGAATGATTGCTAATTATCGATATCTATCTGACAATGAATTAAGCCAAATAATGCGAGATTCTCGTCAGGAAGAGGAATTGCTTGACTTAGTCGAGGATTCTACTAAGGAAAATGAGACGTTGATAGATATTGACAAAATGTGGGATGCCTTACTCTTTGTTATGACAGGCTTTAGTAGTTCAGAATTTATGGATGACGATCCTTTGAGAGAAGCTGTCTTGGGAGTGACCCCTTTAGAAAATGTGTCAGAATATATAGCCTATACTGAAAAGTCAAAGATAGCTGAGATTGTTCAAGCTTTAGAGAATTTTGACATGGATAGGGCTCTGGCTGACTTTAGCATGGAATCATGCAAGAAGGCCGATTTGTATCCCGATATTTGGGATTATCTTGATGAAGAGGAAGAAATCAAGGATGACATTCGAACCTACTTTGTAAAAATGAAGGACTTTTATAAGAAAATCTTAACTCTCAAGGGGAATGTCTTAGTGACTATTTGTTAACTACTTTTACCAACTGTTAGTCAGGTGCGTGATGAATGCACATTTAGAAAATCGAACACCTGATGATTTGTCTGGTGGATGAAATATTCCACCGTGTAGTCGGACGGGATAGATAGAAATAGGTTATAGAATTTGTAAGCATAATAAATTTTAAACTTTAAGATGGAGGATTAAAGAGATGGGAAAAATTGAATGGGAAAATGCAAAGACGCGTTTAGATGCCTTGCTTGTCATTGATGAGTATCGAACAGATCCAAACAAGACCTGGCTTCGATTGATCGTTAAGACTGAGGAAAGCTATGGGATCCGTTACCTTATCAACAACGGTTCTGGTGATTCTCTAGATGTGATGTTCACTGATAAAATGATCCTTATAAAGGGCTTTGATCATGAAAGCAGTTTGAGTCAATTTGCTGCGGATGAGTGGAATCAAGACATCATAGACGGATTTTATAAAGGACTGGATGTAAAGTATCAAAACCTATATTCAGAAGAGCAAAAAGATGAAACAACTTTCTTTATCTGGTATGACGGTCAAGAGCATCAAAATACCTACCAAGAGCAGGACGGTGGCGAATGGTTGTTATCCTATTTCTTTGACAGTTTTGAGAAATTTCATGAGTTTGTGACGGATTACTATTCAATTACTGTAGATGAGGATTTACTTAGAAAACTTTACAATCAAGGACAGCTTTCAGAAGTAGAATTGGAGCAGTTGATTCGCACTTCCTAGCTAGAAATGTGTATAAAATCTGATGAAAAGAACTGATTTTCAATATCAAGTTATACTTTAAGATTATTGAAGCAGCTAATGGTTGTAGTTTCTTTTTTCTTATGTCTATAACGCTTTAAAGCGATTTCTTTTTATTGTTGAATAATATTTTGCGAACAAAAAAAGAAATTCTTTAAAAAAGTTTCACAAAATCCTTTACAAGCTCTTGTAAACATGATATAGTTATAAGGCTTAGAAAATGAGAAGATGTTTTCTAGCAAATATAAACCCGAGTAAAAAATGCCTACGGACAGGCAGGGTTGAATGCCGAAGCGTGGTTGAAAAGCCACATTATTGATAGGGTTAAAAGCCTACTTTTATAAGTTGATGTTAGGACACTTGTCCTAATTCATAAATTTTAGTGTGGTGAAAGCACACGTCATCTTGTGAAACGATCAATAAAGTACGTAATATTTGCTACTAGAGAGTTAGGAAACATCAGGAACAGACATACTCAACAGAAACCAAAATACACACGTCAGAAGATTGCAGAGCAGGTGAAAACCTGCTCTTTTTTCATAAGTCAACCTTTAGTCGCCTTTATCTTCTTGAGGTGCTAAAAATACGGTAAAGGAGTATGTCTTGAAGAAGTTAGATCAAAACCAAGCCCCAATTTACGAGGCTTTGGTCAAACTACGCAAGAAAAGGATTGTCCCCTTTGATGTGCCAGGTCACAAGCGTGGACGAGGAAATCCAGAACTTGTCGAACTGTTAGGAGAAAAATGTGTTGGCATTGATGTCAATTCTATGAAACCCTTGGATAATCTTGGTCATCCCATTTCGATTATTCGGGATGCGGAGGAATTAGCTGCGGATGCTTTTGGTGCAGCCCATGCCTTTCTCATGATTGGGGGAACAACCTCATCAGTTCAGACCATGATTCTTTCCACCTGTAAGGCAGGAGATAAGATTATTCTGCCACGTAATGTTCACAAATCTGCTATCAATGCGCTGGTTCTATGTGGTGCCATTCCCATCTATATCGAGATGAGTGTGGATCCTAAAATCGGTATCGCTTTAGGTCTTGAAAATGACCGTGTTGCACAGGCCATTAAGGAACATCCAGATGCTAAAGCTATCCTAATCAACAATCCTACTTACTATGGGATTTGTTCAGACCTCAAGGGTTTAACGGAAATGGCTCACGAAGCTGGCATGATGGTTTTAGTGGATGAAGCCCATGGAGCGCATTTGCATTTTACAGATAAATTGCCGCTGTCTGCTATGGATGCTGGCGCTGATATGGCGGCGGTCTCTATGCATAAGTCTGGTGGGAGTTTGACCCAGAGCTCCATCCTTCTTATCGGGGAGCAGATGAATCCTGAGTACGTTCGTCAGATCATTAACCTGACCCAGTCTACATCTGCCTCTTACCTACTTATGTCTAGTTTGGATATTTCTCGTCGCAACTTAGCCCTTCGTGGCAAAGAGTCTTTTGAGAAAGTCATTGAACTATCTGAGTATGCTCGTCGTGAAATCAATGCTATCGGTGGTTATTATGCCTACTCAAAAGAGCTCATAGACGGTGTGTCTGTTTGTGATTTTGACGTGACCAAGCTGTCCGTTTACACTCAGGGTATTGGCTTAACAGGTATCGAAGTTTATGACCTCCTGCGAGACGAATACGACATTCAGATCGAATTTGGTGATATTGGGAATATCTTAGCTTATATTTCGATTGGTGACCGCATCCAAGACATCGAACGTTTGGTCGGTGCTTTGGCGGATATCAAGAGACTCTACTCAAGAGATGGAAAAGATTTGATTGCTGGAGAATATATCCAGCCCGAGTTAGTGCTGTCTCCTCAGGAAGCCTTTTATTCAGAGAGAAGAAGTTTCACCTTGGATGAATCTGTTGGACATGTCTGTGGGGAATTTGTCATGTGCTATCCTCCAGGCATCCCAATCCTAGCACCAGGTGAACGGATTACACGAGAGATTGTGGATTATATACTATTTGCCAAAGAACGTGGTTGCTCCCTCCAAGGAACGGAAGATCCAGAAGTCAATCACATCAACGTCATTAAGAGAAAGGAGAACTAGATGGATTTATGGTTTTCTGAAGTTCATACTCCAGATGTGAAACTGTCCCTGAGAACAGCTAAGCAACTCTACGCTGGAAAAAGTGAGTGGCAGGATATCGAAGTTTTGGATACGCCAGCTTTTGGGAAAATATTAATCTTAAATGGGCATGTCTTATTCTCAGATGCAGATGACTTTGTCTACAATGAAATGACGGTCCATGTTCCCATGGCTGTGCATCCCAATCCAAAGAAAGTATTGGTTATTGGGGGTGGTGATGGTGGTGTTGCCCAAGTATTGACGCTCTATCCTGAACTAGAGCAAATCGATATTGTAGAACCAGATGAGATGCTGGTTGAGGTTTGCCGAGAATATTTTCCAGACTTTGCTGCAGGACTTGATGACCCTCGCGTCACCATTTACTACCAAAATGGACTGAGATTTTTGAGAAACTGTGAAGATGATTACGATATCATTATCAACGATGCGACAGATCCATTTGGGCATACGGAAGGGCTCTTTACCAAGGAATTTTACGGCAATAGTTATCGCGCTCTTAAAGAAGACGGTATCATGATTTACCAGCATGGGAGTCCCTTCTTTGACGAGGATGAGTCAGCTTGCCGAAGCATGCACCGCAAGGTCAATCAAGCCTTTCCAATCAGTCGGGTCTATCAGGCGCACATCCCAACCAGCCCAGCTGGCTATTGGTTATTTGGTTTTGCATCGAAAAAATACCACCCTGTTAAAGATTTTGATAAGGAAGGCTGGAAAAAACGCCAGCTTTTCACGGAATACTATACTGCAAACTTACATGTTGGTGCCTTTATGTTGCCCAAGTATGTTGAGGACATTTTAGAAGAAGAGGAAGGAAAAAAATGAGTCGTTTATTAGTTATTGGATGTGGGGGCGTTGCCCAAGTTGCTATTTCAAAGATTTGCCAAGTTAGCGAAACATTTACAGAGATTATGATTGCTAGCCGTACCAAGTCAAAATGCGATGACTTGAAGACTAAATTAGAAGGTAAAACAAATACTAAGATTGAGACAGCTGCTCTTGATGCAGACAAGGTAGAAGAAGTGATTGCCCTGATTGAAAGCTACAAGCCAGAAGCTGTTTTGAACGTAGCTTTACCATATCAAGATTTAACAATTATGGATGCTTGCTTGGCAACAGGTGTCCACTATATCGATACCGCCAACTATGAAGCTGAGGACACAGAAGACCCAGAATGGCGCGCCATTTATGAAAAACGCTGCAAGGAACTTGGTTTTACAGCCTACTTTGACTACTCATGGCAATGGGCTTATCAGGAAAAATTCAAAGAAGCGGGCTTAACTGCTCTGCTTGGATCTGGCTTTGACCCAGGTGTAACCAGCGTTTTTTCAGCTTACGCCCTTAAACATTATTTTGATGAAATCCACTATATCGACATTTTAGACTGTAATGGTGGTGACCACGGTTATCCATTTGCAACAAACTTTAACCCAGAAATCAATCTCCGCGAGGTTTCTGCGCCAGGTTCTTACTGGGAAGATGGAAAATGGGTCGAAGTCGAAGCCATGTCAATCAAGCGTGAGTATGATTTCCCTCAGGTTGGACAAAAAGACATGTATCTCCTTCACCACGAAGAAATTGAATCACTTGCCAAAAACATTCCCGGTGTCAAACGCATTCGTTTCTTTATGACTTTTGGTCAATCTTATCTAACGCATATGAAATGCTTGGAAAACGTTGGTCTCCTTCGTACGGATGCTATTAACTTTAATGGACAAGACATTGTGCCGATTCAATTCTTGAAAGCCTTGCTTCCTGATCCAGCCAGCCTTGGCCCACGCACAGTTGGTAAAACCAATATCGGCTGTATCTTTACAGGTGTCAAAGACGGTGTTGAGAAGACTATCTATATCTACAATGTTTGCGACCATCAGGAATGTTACGCAGAAGTTGGTTCACAAGCTATTTCTTACACTACTGGAGTTCCAGCTATGATTGGGACAAAATTAGTTATGAACGGAACTTGGAAACAACCTGGAGTTTACAACCTTGAAGAGTTGGATCCAGATCCATTCATGGAAGCTTTGAATAAATACGGTTTGCCATGGGTTGTGGTTGAAAATCCACAAATGGTGGACTAATGAAGTTAGAACAAGTACCCACACCAGCCTATGTCATTGACTTGGCCAAGTTAGAAGCCAATTGCCGTATTTTACAGCAAGTTCAGGAAGAAGCGGGCTGCAAGGTTTTACTGGCCCAGAAGGCTTATTCCCTCTATAAAACCTATCCCTTGATTAGTCAGTATCTGTCAGGTACGACGGCTAGTGGTCTCTATGAAGCTAAGTTAGCTAGAGAAGAGTTTCCGGGGGAAGTCCATGTCTTTGCGCCTGCTTTCAAGGATGCAGACTTGGAGGAATTGCTGGAGATAACGGATCATATCGTCTTCAACTCGGAGAGACAGTTGCGTAAACACGGTTCTCGTTGCCGAGAGGCTGGTATCAGTGTCGGTTTGCGCCTCAACCCTCAGTGTTCAACTCAAGGAGATCACGCGCTCTATGACCCTTGTGCACCAGGTTCTCGGTTTGGAGTTAGCCTAGACAAGATACTAAGTGATTTGCTGGACTTAGTAGATGGTCTTCATTTTCACACCCTTTGCGAGCAGGGGGCGGATGATTTAGAGACAACTTTGAAAGCTGTAGAAGAACAGTTTGGACCTTATTTACATGAGGTTAAATGGCTCAATATGGGTGGTGGCCACCACATCACCAGAGAAGACTACGATGTGGATTTGCTGATTTCTGAAATCAAGCGTATCCGAGAAACTTACAATCTTGAAGTCTATATCGAGCCAGGTGAAGCTATTGCGCTCAATGCGGGTTATCTAGCTACTGAAGTATTGGATATTGTAGAAAACGGTATGGATATCTTGGTTTTAGATGCGTCCGCGACCTGCCATATGCCAGATGTACTTGAGATGCCCTATCGTCCACCTTTAAGAAATGGCTTTGATGCAATGGAAAAAGCCCATACCTATAGACTTTCTTCCAATACCTGTCTAACGGGTGATGTGATTGGTGATTATAGTTTTGAAAATCCAGTCCAAATCGGTGATAGGCTTTATTTCGAAGACATGGCAATCTACTCCTTTGTTAAAAATAATACCTTTAATGGTATTGGATTGCCAAGTCTCTATCTTATGGACGAACAGGGAGACTGTAGCTTAGTCAAATCCTTTGGCTATCAAGATTTTAAAGGGAGATTATCATGATGGACAGTCCAAAGAAATTAGGCTATCGTATGCCAGCAGAGTATGAACCCCATCAAGGCACCCTCATGATCTGGCCAACTCGACCAGGTTCATGGCCCTTCCAAGGAAAGGCTGCTAAAAGAGCATTTACTCAGATTATCAAGACCATAGCAGAAGGGGAAAGAGTCTTTCTTTTGGTGGAGCAGGACCATCTATCCGAAGCTCAATCCTATCTTGAAGAAAAGGTTGTTTATCTAGATATCCCTACTAATGATTCCTGGGCGCGTGATACGGGGCCGACCATTCTCATCAATGATAAAAAAGAAAAGTTGGCAGTAGATTGGTCTTTTAATGCCTGGGGTGGTGCTGTCGATGGTCTTTATCAAGATTATGAAGAGGATGACCAAGTAGCCAGTCGTTTTGCTGAGGCCTTGGAAATTCCTGTTTACGATGCCAAACCTTTTGTACTGGAAGGCGGCGCCATACACAGCGATGGTCAGGGAACCATTCTTGTGACTGAAAGTTGTCTTCTAAGTCCTGGACGCAATCCCCACCTGTCTAAAGAGGAAATCGAAAACACCTTATTGGAGAGCCTTGGTGCTGAAAAAGTTATCTGGCTTCCTTATGGTATTTATCAGGATGAAACCAATGAACACGTTGACAATGTTGCAGCCTTCGTTGGTCCTGCAGAGCTTGTCTTGGCTTGGACAGATGATCAAAATGATCCCCAATATGCCATGTCAGTAGCTGATTTAGAGCTTTTAGAAAAAGAAACGGATGCACAAGGGCGTTCCTTCACCATTCATAAATTGCCAATCCCAGCGCTTCATCAAGTTGTAACCGAAGAGGATTTGCCAGGCTACACCTATGAAGAAGGTGAAGAGGAGCGTTATGCAGGTGAACGTCTTGCAGCTTCCTATGTCAATTTCTATATTGCAAACAAGTCTGTCTTAGTGCCACAATTTCAGGATGTAAACGACCCAGTCGCCCTATATATCCTCAGCAAGTGTTTCCCAGACCGTAAGGTCGTAGGAATACCAGCCAGAGACATTCTGTTAGGTGGTGGCAATATCCACTGTATCACCCAACAAATCCCAGAATAGGAGAAAAAGATGAGAAATGTAAGAGTTGCAGCGATCCAGATGCAATGTGCTAAGGATGTGGCAACGAATATCCAAACAGCGGAACGTTTAGTTCGCCAAGCTGCAAAACAAGGCGCACAAATTATTCTCTTGCCGGAGTTGTTTGAACGTCCTTATTTTTGTCAGGAACGCCAGTATGACTACTACCAGTATGCCCAGTCGGTGATAGAAAATACAGCTATTCAGCATTTCAAGGAGATTGCTAAGGAACTAAAAGTTGTTTTACCAATCAGTTTCTATGAAAAAGATGGCAATGTCTTGTATAACTCAATCGCCGTTATTGATGCAGATGGTGAAGTGCTGGGTGTTTATCGGAAGACCCACATACCAGATGATCATTATTATCAAGAAAAATTTTACTTTACGTCTGGTAACACTGGTTTCAAGGTCTGGGATACTCGCTATGCTAAGATTGGGATTGGCATCTGTTGGGATCAATGGTTTCCTGAAACGGCGCGCTGTCTTGCGTTGAATGGGGCAGAATTGCTCTTTTATCCTACAGCTATTGGTTCGGAACCTATCTTGGATACAGATAGTTGTGGTCACTGGCAACGTACCATGCAAGGTCACGCAGCAGCTAATATTGTCCCAGTCATTGCAGCCAATCGTTATGGTTTGGAGGAAGTCACTCCTAGTGAGGAAAATGGCGGACAGAGTTCCAGTCTTGACTTCTATGGTTCCTCCTTTATGACGGATGAAACAGGAGCTATTCTAGAGAAAGCTGAAAGGCAAGGAGAAGCTGTTCTGTTAGCGACTTATGACCTTGATAAGGGAGCAAGTGAACGCCTCAACTGGGGACTGTTTCGAGATAGAAGACCAGAAATGTACCAACGGATTACCGACTAGAAGATAAATTTCATAATAAATTTTTGATATTCACGCCTGTCTTACAAAAATGTAAGATAGGCTTTTTAAATGTAAGATGGGTGTACGATTATACGTGGAAATGTATGCTATACTCTATGTAAATCAAAAAGAAAGAGGTTTATTATGAAAAAATGGAATGCAACGCAGTTGAAGTATCTGATGGCGGCAGTAATGGTTCTAGACCATATTCCGCATATTACAGAAATCGTTTCTCCTTTGTGGGAAGGTATCTTTCACGCCTTGACCCGTTGTGTGGGAGTTTGGTTTGCCTATATGGCTATGGAAGGCTTCATCTATACTCGAAATTTGAAAAACTACCTCATCCGCCTCTGGTCTTGGGCGCTTATCATGTTTGCTGGAAATAGCCTTCTCAATACTCTGTTTGCCTCTAAGGGTGTAATGGTTACTAATAATATTTTCCTGACTTTAGCCATCAGTGTCACCATGCTTTGGATTGGTTTTCCCAGAAAAGAGTTGGATAAAAAGGAGAAGTTGTGGCGTCGGATTGGAGTTGCTGGGCTCTTGATTTTCGGTTGTCTTTTTACTGAGGGTGGTATTACTATGCTACCATTTCTCTTGATTAGTTACTCTTGTCGAAATCGCAAGGGATTGCGAAATCTCCTATATGCCTTTCTGTGGGCCTTCTTGTTAGTGACTTCCATCCAAATTTACGACACTTGGCACCAAACACTAGAAATGATGCTTTACAATTCTGACTGGCTCTTTATCACCGTATTTCCTTTTATGGCCTTGTATAATGGGGAACGTGGTGAACAAACTATATGGAATAAGTATTTCTTTTATATTTTCTACCCAGCTCATCTATGGATCATAACCTTGATTGCTTATTTGGTTAAGTAGATTCAATTTCCATTAGCTCCTTCTTACTTAAAATGTGAGAGGAGCTTTTCTGTGTCTGGAAATCCTAATAAAACATGTTATAATGGTTTTAGAAAGGATGATGTTTATGGCTAAGATATTGGTTATTGAAGATAATAATGAAATCCAAGAAATTTTGCGAACACTTCTCATTGAGGAGCACGAGGTGATTCAAGCCTTTTCTGGTACGGAAGGTATCATGCAATTTGATAAAGGTGGCATTGATCTCGTTCTGCTAGATATCATGCTTCCAGGGAAAAATGGCGACCAAGTCTTGCAAGCCATTCGACAAACTAGTCAGACACCAGTTATCATGCTCACTGCTTTGAGTGATAAAAAGCTTATCAGCCAATATCTATTAGATGGTGCCAATGATTATATAGTAAAACCTTTTGATTTGAACGAAGTCTTTGCCAGAGTCACTGTACAGTTACGCCAAAACGGTGAACATCAGTCAGAAAACCAGAGAAAAACTGAAAACCTCGTACAAAGCTTAAAAAATATCCAGTTTGATGCGGATAGTTTTGAAATAAGTAGCGCAACTGAAACCATTCGCCTTGCAAAGAAAGAGTGTCAGATTCTCCAAATCTTGCTCCAGCATCCTAAAAAGATTTTCACCAAGGAAGAACTCTATGAATTGATTTGGGAAGAAAGTTACCTGCCTGGAGATAATACGCTCAACACTCATCTAAGCAATCTCCGTAAAAAACTACATCAACTGGATCCAAATGACGAATACATCGAAACCATTTGGGGAGTTGGTGTACGATTAAAAGGAGACAAGCAATGATTTATATTTTATTATCAATATTGCTCCTCATTAACATCATTTTATCAGTTTCTTTGATTCGCTATCATCTAACAGTTAGAGATTTAAGCAGACAAATCGAAGAGAAGATTCGCTCGGGTAGCATGAAGAGGATCGGTGTAAATTTCTTTTCAAAGACCATTTTGCGTCTACATAACCAAATTGAGAATCTATTTCAAGAAGTGGAACAGAATCAGCTAATCATGAAGCGTGAAAAACGCACCCTAGATATGGCAATCAGTAACATCGCTCATGATATCCGGACACCTTTAACAATCGCTTCAGGATATACTCAGCAACTAATAAAACACCCCGATAATAGTTCAGAAACCTTAAATAAAATAGCCCATCATCAGGATTTGGTTTCCAAACGTTTGGAGGCTCTCCTCGAATATCGTCATTTGATGGAAGGGGCAGTCAAACCGAAACTGGAAGAGCTTGATTTATCAACCTTTATAACGAAGAAGACTTTAAACTATTACGACGTTTTTCAATCTTCACAGATTGTTCTTGATTTTAACGTTGAACCAGGATTGAAAACGACGACTGATGGGGACTTGCTGGATCGAATTATACAAAACCTCCTTGGAAATGTTCTCAAGCACGGCAAGGAGAAGGCTCGACTTTCTTTGAAAAAGGAAGAAAATAGGCTTGTTTTAGAAATCGATAATCTTGTCAAAAAACCTATCAAGAATATAGACAATCTCAGCAATCGTTTTTATTCTGAAAATCTATCAGACACAGAAGAATCCTCTGGTTTAGGTCTATATATCACTGAGGAATTATGCCATCTTCTCGGTGCAGATATGAAACTAAGCACAGATGGAGAATGGTTTTCAGCCTTTATTTATTTTTAACAGAAGAAACCTCCTCTATATCCTAGAGGAGGTCATTTTTTTACAGACTTTTCTTTTTGAAAACGGTAAGGCTGCTGAGAGAGAAGAAAAGTATGACAGAAACGCAAACCGTGATGGTATAGAGAATAGATTGATTATTACTAGTCATAGCATAGGCAAATTCTAGGATTAAATATCGTAGAATTTCAATATCTGGGAAAACAAGCATTGGCATAGAAAGGATGATAGAGCTGACCAAATAACCAATAAATACCGCAAGATAAGAATGACTAACATAGAGAATGAAGGAAACAATGGAAAGCCAAGCAAGGAGGCAAAGAAATTGAAGGAAAATGGTTAAGAGGAGATTAGTAGCAAAACCATCAGGCATTGTTCCAATTCCGTTTAGTAGAGTAGCAGGAATAAAGGCAATCACAAGGCTGGCGATGAGTTGTAAGAGAGCGATACTTGCTAGTACAAAGGATTTAGCAAGGAAATACTCTGTACGAGAAACGCCAACTGTCAAACTATTTTTATATAGTTTGCCGATTAGGTCAACCCCAAGAACTAAACATACTAGAATAATACAGAGGAAAACGAGATTTGAGCCGTTATTAGACGCGTTGATTAGGGCTTCTATCCCATTCCAACCATGGGTAGGAATCTCGGATGGTGCTGGTTGAACGGACATTAGATGTCCTGTAGCTCCTATAGTAGCCCCCATTAACATAAGTACAAAGAGAATGAATTCTGTAATCCAGAATCCTTTGGAGCGGAAAAGACGGTAAAAATCTGCTTGAATGGTGTGAATCATGATTTTTCTCCTATTCTACCAATTGGGTGAAGTATTCTTCTAGATTTTGACGGGCAAAGTAAATTTCGTCAATAGCAACATCGGCCAAAGTTAGTTGCTTAAGAATCTGTTTGACATCTTGTTCCTGACCAAAGATATGGATTTCATTTTCTGGATTGACAACCTTGAACTGGAGTTGGATTTGTTCTTTCAATACTTGACAAGCTCTTTCTTTATCGCTTGTTCTAAGCACGATATAATCCTCACTTAGTGTTTCAAACTCAGCTTTGCTGATTTCACGGATAATCTTACCTTGATCCAGAATACCAAAGCGATTAGCTAAGAGATAGAGTTCTGACAAGATATGGCTAGAGACGAGAATGGTTATGCCTTTTTCTTGATTGAGGCGTTGAAACATCAGACGAAATTCTTTGATTCCAATTGGGTCAAGTCCGTTGATAGGTTCATCTAAGATCAGGAAGTCGGGTTTGGACAGAAGAGCAATAGCGATACCAAGTCTTTGTTTCATTCCTAGCGAGAAATCACGAAAGACTTTCTTACCTGTATCAGACAAACCTACATAATCTAGTGTTTCTTGAATAACTTTATCAGCATTTGGAATATGGCGGATCATACAATAATATTTCAGATTTTGATAGGCTGTTAAGTGATTATGAGCTACAGGTGATTCGATAACTGAACCTACTCGAGATAAGCCCTTGGTCCACTCATTTTCCGATTGACTAGAAAAGAGGGAAACAGTTCCTTTATCCGCAAACAGTAGTTGTGTAATGATTTTGATAAGAGTAGTTTTACCTGCTCCATTTTTTCCGATTAGTCCATAAATATCTCCCTCTTTTATGGTTAGACTAAGATCTTGAAGAATAGCTTGTTGGCCGAATTGTTTGGTCAGTCCATGAATTTCGAGTACTGTTTTCATGATTTTCTCCTTTTGATTTATTTTTCTAACTTTAGTATAAGCTATAGAAATCAAAGAAAGTTCAAGTATTTCTAAAGAGTTTCTAAAGTTTTCTGATTCTTAAAAAAACAAAACCCAGTTGACATGAACTGGGCCTTTTTACTATAAAATATACTTCTCAATGGCACGCGCAACACCATCTTCTTCATTGCTGGTTGTGACGTCATTGGCTAAGGATTTGACATAATCGCTGGCATTTCCCATAGCAATACCAAGCCCTGCAAACTGGAGCATTTCGATATCGTTATTGGCATCGCCCATGGCCATAATTTCTGAGGGCTCGATCTTCAAAATCGCTGCTAGTCGAGAAAGAGCAGTAGCCTTTGTTGTTCCAAGTGGCATAGCTTCATAAATGACAGGCTGCGAACGAACACCGCTGAACCGTTGGCATAGTTCTGTCGCAAAACGCTGCTCAAAATCATCTGTTTGCTCTTTGGTACCCAAAAACATCCCTTGGAACATCCGATACTTGCCACTAGTCGCGTCCTCAAGGGAGATTTCAGTCAGGTCTGAAAAGACTAACTTGGCATCATTTTGAACGATTTGATTAGGCTTGCCACCGAGTACAAAATAATGTTCCTCATTAAAAAGGGTCAACTGGACGTTGCTTTTTTCTGATAGGTCATAGAGATATTCGATGTCAGCTGGACTAAGTTCTTGCCAGTCAACTAGACTCCAGTCACTGGTCTGGTGAGTTGAACAACCGTTATTGACGATGACATACTCATTCTGGAGGTCCAGTCCTAGTTTTTTATAGTAGGGAAGGACACCGAAAAGCGGGCGACCTGTACAGAGAACCAGTTTGACACCTTTTTCAATGGCTTGGTGAATGGCAGTGATGTGGGCTTGCGGGATTTCTTTGGCTTCATTAAGGAGGGTTCCGTCCATATCCAAGGCTAGTAGTTTAATCATAAGACTTCCTTTTCTAGGTGTTTTGCTTTTATTATAGCATATAGACTATAAAATGTCTGACAGAATTGTAAAATTCGGCTTTCCTTTTCTTGAAAAACAAAATAAATTCTTATATAATATGTATACTTAATATTTAAGGAGAAAAAATGTCAAAGTATCACTTTAATTCAATTTACAAAAATGATGAAACAGAGTCTACAGGTCTTCTTTTCATTAAAGTTTACAACAAGTGGGAAAGTAACTTAAAAAGAGTTTTGAAATCGGTTGGCCTCACTTTGCCCCAATTTATCGTTTTAACCTCGCTCTTGTTTTTGTCTAATAGAGAGGAATATGTAACGCAAGTTGATATCGCTCGGTTCACTGGTATGGATGTCATGACGGTTTCCCAGATTGTTAGGCTACTGGAGAAGAAGGACTACATTAAACGTGATCAACATCCAAAGGATAGTCGGGCAAAACTTGTCTCAGTGACGAAGTCTGGCGCAGAGAAGGTCAATCAAGCTTTACCTTTAGTAGAAGGGGTTGATGAAGAATTTTTTGAAAAACTATCTAACGATAGAGAAGTTTTTAATCGCATGTTGGTAGAGTTGGAGGATAAAAATGCCTAGATATTGGGTCGGAGTTGTTTCGAAGAACCATGTTTTAAGAGGAGTTGAGGGAAATTTTTGTCAGGTCTGTCATGGAAAGGGCGGACCCTTAAACCGTATGAAAAAAGGTGACTATCTTTTATACTATAGTCCAAAATACGATATGAACGGTCAAGACAAGTTACAGGCTTTTGTGGCCGTAGGTAAAATTACAGATGACAAAGCCTATCAAGTAGAGCAGTTTGAAGGATTCTTTCCCTTTAGACGAAATGTCGAGTATTATCAACCAGTCAAAGATTATTCCATAGAAGTAGCCAGACAGCATCCTGAATGGAGAGACTATACTTCTCGGCTTCGTTATGGACATTTTGAAGTTTCCAAAGACTTTTTCCTCTATATCTTTCAGCATATGAAAGTGGATGATGAAGGATGATTGATTTGCTAGTTAAATGATTGTCAACTAGAATTTTGGATTTGGACTGTGAAGCGAACTTTGCTATAATAGAGTAAGAAACTTTGATAAACCAAACGAGGCTGAGATGAAATTACTTTATACTGATATTCGGACTTCTTTGACTGAAATTTTAACAAGAGAGGCAGAAGAGCTAGTTGCTGCAGGCAAGCGGGTTTTCTACATCGCCCCCAACTCTCTTTCATTTGAAAAGGAACGCGCCGTGCTGGAATGCTTGTCCCAGCAGGCTTCTTTTGCGATTACCGTCACGCGTTTTGCTCAGATGGCTCGTTATCTGGTTTTAAATGATTTGCCAGCTAAGACGAGTCTAGATGACATCGGTCTTGGGATGGCTTTTTATAAATGTCTTACGGAACTAGATCCCAAGGACTTGCGTGTTTATGGTGCTATAAAGCAGGATCCTCAATTTATCCAGCAGTTGGTTGAACTTTATCATGTGATGACGACTGCTCAGATGAGCTTTTTGGACTTGGAAAGTTTGACAGATGAGGACAAGCGGGCAGACTTACTCTTGATTTTTGAGAAAGTGACTGCCTATCTTAATCAAGGTCAGTTGGCTCAGGGAAGTCAGTTGTCCCATTTGATTGAGGCTATTGAGAATGACAAGGTAAGTAGTGATTTCAGTCAGATTGCCTTGGTTATTGATGGCTTTACCCGTTTTTCTGCCGAGGAAGAGCGTGTATTGGATCTACTTCATCGCAAAGGTGCCGAGATTGTTATTGGGGCCTATGCAAGCAAGAAAGCCTATACCAGTCCGTTCTCTGAAGGGAATCTCTACCAAGCCAGTGTGGAATTTCTTCATCATTTGGGGGCAAAATACCAAACACCTGCTCAGGATCGTTCTCAGACACATGAGAAAATGGATAGTTTTGACAAAGCCTCTCGTTTGCTGGAGTCTTCTTATGACTTTTCAGAACTCACCTTGGATATCGATGAGAAAGACAGGGAAAACTTGCAAATCTGGTCTTGTTTGACACAAAAGGAAGAGTTGGAGCTGGTGGCCCGTAGCATTCGTCAGAAATTACATGACCATCCAGAACTGAGTTACAAGAATTTTCGTATTCTGCTGGGGGATGTGGCTTCTTACCAGCTATCACTGAAAACTATTTTTGACCAGTACCAAATTCCTTTCTATCTTGGTAGAAGTGAATCCATGGCTCATCATCCCTTGACCCAGTATGTGGAGTCTATTTTGCGTTTGAAACGATACCGTTTTCGTCAGGAGGATTTGATTAATCTCCTCAGAACTGGTCTGTATACTGACCTCAGTCAGGCTGAGATTGATGCTTTTGAGCAATACCTCCGCTATCTTGGTATCAATGGCTTGCCAGCCTTTCAGCAGACCTTTACCAAATCCCACCATGGAAAATTTGATTTAGAGCATTTAAATTCTCTTCGTCTGCGAGTTTTGGCGCCACTTGAAACCTTATTTGCCAGTCGGAAGCAAAAGACTGAAAATCTCTTGCAAAAGTGGAATACTTTTCTAAAAAATGCTGCTTTAAGCAAGCAGATGCAAGAATTGACAGCTACTATGGAAACTCTAGAACAGGAAAGACAAGCCGAAGTTTGGAAAACCTTCTGCCATGTTTTAGAACAATTTGCTACCGTTTTTGCTGGTTCACAAGTTAGTCTGGAGGATTTCCTAGCCTTGCTCCATTCTGGGATGAGTTTGTCCCAGTATCGCACCATTCCAGCAACTGTTGATACTGTTCTGGTGCAGAGTTATGATTTGATTGCCCCTCTGACCGCTGACTTTGTCTATGCCATCGGACTGACTCAGGATCATTTACCAAAAATTGCGCAAAACACCAGTCTTTTGACAGATGAAGAACGACAAAGTCTAAACCAAGCGACTGAGGAGGGAGCACAATTACTGATTGCAAGTAGTGAAAATCTCAAGAAAAATCGCTACACCATGCTTTCCTTAGTCAATGCTGCCCGTAAACAATTGATTTTGTCAGCTCCAAGTCTTCTTAATGAAAATGAGAGTAAGGAATCAGCTTATCTTCAAGAGCTAGTTCATTTCGGATTTAGCCGAATAGAGAAGAAGATTCATCAAAAAAGTCTGTCTAAGGATGATATGGGTTCTTATCACAGTCTCTTGTCTAGCTTAGTTGCCTATCATCAGCAGGCAGGTTCTAGTGAAAATGAAAAAGATGTGACCTTTGTCAAGGTTTTGGCTCGTGTCATGGGGAAAAAACTTGACCAGAAAGGTCTTACAAATCCTGCACTCCCAACTAGTCCAAGCAGCAAGCCATTAGAGAAAGAGACCTTGCAGGCTCTCTATCCCGCTGACAAGGAGTTTTACCTGTCTACGTCTGGTTTGACGGAGTTTTACCGCAATGAATACAGTTATTTCCTCCGTTATGTCTTAGGTTTGCAGGAAGAATTGCGCCTACGTCCTGATGCTCGCAGTCATGGGAATTTCTTGCACCGTATTTTTGAACGGGCCTTGAAACTCCCTGCTGAAAATTCCTTTGACCAACGTTTGGAACAAGCTATTAAGGAAACCAGTCAAGAACGGGAATTCGAAGCCATTTATCAAGAAAGTTTGGAAGCCCAGTTTACCAAGGAAGTTCTACTTGATGTTGCGCGAACTACGGGCCACATCCTTCGTCATAATCCAGCCATTGAAACCATCCAAGAGGAGGCAACATTTGGCGGTAAAGATCAAGCCTTTATTCAATTGGACGACGGTCGCAGTGTCCATGTGCGAGGCAAGGTTGACCGAATCGACCGTTTGAAAGCTGATGGAGCAATAGGAGTGGTAGATTACAAGTCTAGTTTGACCCAGTTCCAGTTTCCTCATTTCTTCAATGGGCTTAATTCCCAACTGCCCACCTATCTTGCTGCTCTTAAAGGAGAAGGGGAGCAGAACTTTTTCGGTGCCATGTACTTGGAAATGGCTGAGCCTGTCCAATCTTTATTAGCTGTTAAAAGTCTGGCAGGAGCAGTAGTAGAAGCCAGCAAATCAATGAAATACCAAGGACTCTTTTTAGAAAAAGAAAGCAGTCACTTGGGCGAATTTTACAACAAAAACAAGGCTAATCAGCTGACAGACGAGGAATTCCAGCTCTTATTGGACTACAATGCTCATCTTTACAAGAAGGCAGCTGAGAAGATTTTAGAAGGCCAGTTTGCCATTAATCCATACACAGAAAACGGCAGAAGTATTGCCCCGTATGTCCAGCAACACCAAGCCATCACTGGATTTGAAGCCAATTACCACTTAGGACAAGCCCGTTTCCTAGAGAAGTTGGACTTAGCTGATGGCAAGCGTCTGGTTGGAGAAAAGCTCAAGCAAGCTTGGTTTGAGAAAATGAGAGAGGAGTTGAATCGATGAAGCCCATTTCCTTTTTAACTGAGGAAGAAATTCAAAAACTGCAAGAAGCAGAAGCGAGTTCGAACAAGGAACAAAAGAAAACAGCTGAGCAAATCGAAGCCATTTATACGGCAGGGCAAAATATCCTAGTTTCAGCTTCAGCTGGTTCAGGGAAGACCTTTGTCATGGCAGAGCGTATTCTGAATCAGTTAGCGCATGGTGTAGAAATCAGCCAACTCTTTATCTCGACCTTTACCGTCAAGGCTGCTACAGAGCTTAAGGAACGTTTGGAGAAAAAAATCGGCCAACAAATCCAAGAAAGTAGCGATGTTGACCTTAAACAACACTTGGGTCGCCAGTTGGCAGACCTGCCAAACGCTGCCATCGGAACCATGGACTCCTTCACGCAAAAATTCCTTGGCAAGCATGGCTATCTGATTGATATCGCACCAAACTTCCGTATTCTGCAAAATGAAAGTGAACAGTTACTCTTAAAGAACGAAGTTTTTCATCAGGTTTTTGAAGACCATTACCAAGGTGAGAATAAAGAGAAATTTAGTAGTTTGGTGAAGAACTTTGCTGGGCGTGGCAAGGATGAACGAGGTCTGCGCCAACAAGTCTACAAAATCTATGACTTTTTACAATCCACCAGCAGTCCCCAAAAATGGCTGAACAAGTCTTTTCTCAAAGGGTTTGAAGAAGCTGACTTTGCAAATGAAAAAGACAAACTAACTGAGCAAATAAAGCAGGCGCTTTGGGACTTGGAAAGTTTCTTCCGTTATCATCTGGATAACGATGCCAATGAGTTTCCAAAAGCTGCCTATTTAGAAGCTGTTCAACAGGTTTTGGATGAAATTAGCTCCTTAAATCAAGAGTCCGATAGCCAGGCTTATCAAGCAGTTCTTGCGTGTATTGTCGCCATCTCTAAGGAAAAAAATGGTCGAGCTCTGGCTAACTCCAGTCGTAAGGCCGATTTGAAACCACTGGCTGATGCCTATAACGATGAGAGAAAGGTCCAGTTTGCTAAACTAGGACAACTGTCAGACCAGATAACCATTCTCGACTATCAAGAGCGTTATCATGAAGATACCTGGGATCTAGCTAAAACCTTCCAAACCTTTATGAGTGATTTTGTGGAGGCTTATCGTGAACGTAAACGCCAGGAAAATGCCTTTGAATTCGCTGATATTAGTCATTACACCATTGAGATTTTAGAGAATTTCCCACAAGTCCGCGAGGCTTATCAGGAACGATTCCACGAAGTCATGGTCGATGAGTATCAGGATACTAACCACATTCAAGAACGGATGCTGGAATTGCTGTCGAATGGTCACAATCGCTTTATGGTGGGAGATATCAAGCAGTCTATCTACCGTTTCCGTCAGGCAGATCCCCAAATTTTCAATGAAAAATTTCAACGCTATGCGCAAAATCCTAAAGAGGGTAAGTTGATACTCCTCAAGGAAAATTTCCGTAGCAGTTCAGAAGTGCTATCAGCAACCAATGATGTTTTTGGACGCCTTATGGACCAAGAGGTCGGCGAAATCAACTATGATAGCATGCACCAGCTTGTTTTTGCTAATACCAAGCTGGCTCCTAATCCAGACAACAAGGCAGAATTTCTCCCCTACGATAAGGACGATAGTGGGCAAGAGGAGGAAGAGAGCCAAACAGAATCGAAACTAACTGGTGAAATGCGTCTGGTCATCAAGGAAATCTTGAAGCTCCATCAAGAGAAAGGTGTAGCCTTTAAGGAAATTGCCCTTTTGACTTCCAGTCGCAGTCGAAATGACCAGATTCTACTTGCCCTGTCTGAGTACGGAATTCCAGTTAAAACCGACGGTGAGCAAAACAACTACCTCCAATCCCTAGAAGTACAAGTCATGCTGGACACCCTGCGCGTCATTCACAATCCCCTGCAAGACTATGCCTTGGTAGCTCTGATGAAGTCTCCTATGTTTAGTTTCGATGAGGACGAGTTGGCACGTTTATCTCTTCAGAAAGCAGAAGATAAAGTACAAGAGAATCTTTATGAGAAACTAGTTAATGCTCAAAGACAGGTAACTGATCAGAAAGAGTTAATTCACAAGGACCTAGCTGAAAAACTCAATCAATTCATGGATATTTTGGATTCTTGGCGCTTGTATGCCAAAACCCACTCTCTCTATGACTTGATTTGGAAGATTTATAATGACCGTTTTTATTATGACTATGTTGGAGCTTTGCCAAATGGCCCTGCTAGACAGGCCAATCTCTATGCCCTAGCGCTACGTGCTGACCAGTTTGAAAAGAGTAATTTTAAGGGATTGTCGCGTTTTATACGTATGATTGACCAAGTCCTAGAAGCCCAGCACGATCTCGCAAGTGTAGCCGTCGCACCGCCTAAAGGTGCTGTGGAACTCTTGACCATTCACAAGAGCAAAGGACTGGAGTTTCCTTATGTCTTTATCCTCAACATGGATCAGGACTTCAACAAGCAAGACTCGATGTCAGACGTCATTCTCAGCCGTCAAAATGGGCTTGGTGTCAAATACATTGCCAAGGTGGAAACAGGAGCAGTGGAAGCACACTATCCTAAAACCATCAAACTCTCCATTCCTAGCCTGACCTATACGCAGAATGAGAAAGAACTGCAACTGGCTAGCTATTCAGAGCAGATGCGTCTGCTGTATGTTGCCATGACAAGGGCTGAGAAAAAGCTCTATCTTGTTGGCAAGGGCTCTCGCGAAAAGCTAGAAGCCAAGGAATACCCAGCAGCAAACAATGGAAAATTAGATAGCAATACCAGACTGCAAGCAAGAAATTTCCAAGATTGGGTCTGGGCTATCAGCAAAGTATTTGCCAAGGACAATCTCAACTTTAGCTATCGTTTTGTTGGTGAAGACCAGCTGACTAGAGAAGCTATCGGAGAATTGGAAAACAAGAGCCCTCTCCAAGATAGCTCTCAAGCAAGCAACCGCCAGTCAGAAACCATCAAAGAAGCTCTGGAAATGCTGAAAGAGGTGGAAGTTTATAATACTCTTCACCGCGCAGCCATTGAACTACCAAGTGTTCAAACCCCAAGTCAAATCAAGAAATTCTACGAACCCGTTATGGATATGGAGGGTGTTCAAATTGCTAGTCAAACTCAATCAACTGAGAAGAAAATCAGCTTTGATTTACCAGATTTCTCAACTAAAGAAAAGGTAACTGGAGCTGAGATTGGTAGTGCCACTCACGAACTCATGCAGAGAATGGACCTTAGTCAGCAACCAACACTTACTAGCCTGACAGAAACTCTCAAACAAGTTCAGACTAGTCCAGCAGTCAGAGACAGGATCAATCTTTCTAAAATTCTCGCATTCTTTGATACAGCACTTGGTCAGGAAATTCTCGCTAATACCGACCATCTCTACCGCGAGCAACCTTTCTCCATGCTCAAACGCGACCAAAAGAGTCAGGAAGACTTTGTTGTTCGTGGGATCTTGGACGGCTATCTAGTTTACGAGGACAGAATTATTCTTTTCGACTATAAGACAGACCGTTACGATCAACCAAGTCAACTCATAGACCGCTATCGTGGTCAGTTAGCCCTATATGGAGAGGCTTTATCTAGAGCCTATTCGATTGAAAACATTGAAAAATACTTGATTTTGCTCGGCAAAGACGAGGTTCAAGTTGTAAAAGTATAACCTAGAAAGGAGACCTCATGACACTTCCAGTTAGAAAATCCCTTCATGATGCGGTTTTACAGGCTTCAAAAGCCGATACTTGGAATCAAGCTACCAAGGAATGGAATGAAGTTTCCTTGATTTTTAATGGCATTGGCCGTAGTAATTGTATCTGTGGAAATGCGATTAAGTACGCTTACGAACTCTTTAACGGAGTTACAGGCCAACGCCTCTTTCCGATTGGAAGCGATTGTGTTCGCCATTTTCATCGTATTAGCCTCGACCAAAAACTAGAAGAGGAAGAAAAACTACTCAGAAAAGTTGAAAATCTAACCAGAAAGGCTCAGAAAAAGGAAAAAATCAAGGTTAATAAAAGCGATTTTGACGAACGACTTCTAAAATGGTTTTGGGAGAAAGGTGTTTTCAAAGCCAATCGTGGCAATCAATTTGCGCCTGAGAGAGACTATCAGCTCTTCCTAGAGGTCTTTCAAGGTGGAAGTTGGACCAAGGCAGATCCAAATAAGAAGGCTCGTATGGAAGAAGTGCTGGAAAAGTGTATCAAACCTTTTCTACTTGGTAAGACCGATGACCAACTCTACCTTGTCAAACTAGGCAAGGAGAAAATTGACTACGAGCAGCATTTACGGATTCAAGCAGAGAAAGAACGCAAGAAAAGAGATAAAATCGCCAAGCAATACGCTGACAACCTCATTCTTGCTATGGGACCTGCAGAACGAGCCTATCAAGATTACTTTGGCTTTACAGAAACCTTGACCCAAGAAGAACGAAAATGGGAAAAAATCCTCTTTGGTAAGAATAGAGACGAACGGGCTATCAAGGCTAAACAAAACCAAAAGGAGTTGGAAAAGGATCAGCGAATTGCAAATCAAGATCCGATTGAACGAAAGCAGAAGCAGACTTGGCTTCTTAATTCCTATTTTCGTGATTTGCCTGATGAAAAATCCAGATTTGCTCGACTCTTATTAGAATTTCGAAAAAGTGGAGAAGTAGCTTTTTCAGATGATTACTTATCTGAGCATCTCATCGACTTTTTCTACAAGATGAAAGCCTTTGAGTTTGAAATCGCACCAGAACAAGTACGCGATTTTCTAAAAAAATGCCTTCAGGCAGAACATCTATCATCAGCACAAGAAAGCTGGATTAGAGGAATTCTCCTTAATTGCCTTCACCCGTTCTTAAATAGGTTACTCATATAGAAAAAAATCCTACCATGCATAGACAAGGTAGGATTTATGTATCTCCAAAGATGTACTGGTAAAGTTGGACGACTTTCTGAAAACACTGCGTGTCCATTCTTGTTATTTTTTGAGCATTACGCATCCGAAAATCAAAGGTATACAGTTGAAATGGATTGACAGCGCCATCTACCTTGTCCGACGAGACAGGAACGAGCAAGCCTTTTTCAGCCAAACGTTGTTGGCCATGAGTGATAGGACAGACAGCCACAAAACCAGTTTGCAAGGCATATTCTCTCCTAGAAACGACCAATGCAGGTCGCCGTTTCTGGATTTCTCGACCGACTGATGGATCAAAGTCCAGCCAAATGATATCCTGCTTTTCAGGAATATAGTCAGATTTCGCTATCAAGTGACCTTACCCCTTCAAAATCATTTGTCATTCTCAAATCAGTAATCCCATCAAAAGGATCTTTCAGTTTTGGAGCTAAGACAATGACTCCGTCAATCCCTTTGTAGACAACCATTTCTTGACCTTCTGTCATACCTAAATTTTTAGGAATGGTCACAGTGAGAGAGTTTCCCACCTTCCGAGTCTTTACTGTATTCATTGCTCTACCTCCACGAGTTAGTATACACTAAGTATATACCTGTTAGCAAAAAAAGTCAAGTCAATCCTGACTGGCATCAAGGATGTTTCGGACCAATACTATTTGTCATTTATTGTGGTCAAAGCCTGTGCAAAAGTTCCTCATTTATGATAGAATAGGTAGTAAGAAAGAAAACGTTTTTACTACGTTTTTTTTAGTCGGAAGGGGAAAATATTATGGCTACTATTCAATGGTTTCCGGGTCACATGTCTAAGGCTCGGCGGCAAGTTCAGGAGAATTTAAAGTTTGTTGATTTTGTGACGATTTTGGTGGATGCTCGGCTACCTTTATCTAGTCAAAATCCTATGTTAACCAAGATTGTGGGTGATAAACCAAAGCTTTTGATTTTGAATAAGGCAGATCTGGCTGATCCTGCAATGACCAAAGAATGGCGTCAGTATTTTGAATCACAGGGAATCCAAACTCTGGCTATCAACTCCAAAGAGCAAGTAACTGTAAAAGTTGTGACTGATGCTGCTAAAAAGCTCATGGCTGATAAGATTGCACGCCAGAAAGAACGCGGTATCAAGATCGAAACCTTGCGGACCATGATTATCGGAATTCCAAATGCCGGTAAGTCAACTCTCATGAACCGTTTGGCTGGGAAAAAGATTGCGGTTGTCGGCAATAAACCAGGTGTTACCAAGGGGCAACAGTGGCTCAAAACCAATAAAGATCTTGAAATCCTAGACACGCCAGGGATTCTCTGGCCTAAGTTCGAAGACGAAACCGTTGCTTTGAAACTAGCCTTGACTGGAGCAATTAAAGATCAACTACTCCCAATGGATGAAGTGACCATTTTTGGTCTCAATTATTTCAAAAAACATTATCCAGAAAAGCTAGCTGAACGCTTCAAACAAATGAAGATAGAAGAAGAAGCACCTGTTATCATCATGGATATGACCCGTGCCCTCGGTTTCCGAGACGACTACGACCGCTTTTACAGCCTCTTCGTCAAGGAAGTCCGTGATGGAAAACTCGGTAACTATACCTTAGATACATTGGACGACATCGATGACGACGATTAAAGAAATCAAAGAACTTCTGGCTACTGTCAAAGAATTAGACAATCCTCTTTTTCTAGAATTCGAAAAAGATCCTCGTTCTGGAGTTCAAAAGGAAATCAACAAGCGTAAAAAAGCCATACAGGCTGAACTGGATGAGGACCTTCGTTTGGAAACTATGCTTTCCTATGAAAAAGAGCTTTACCAGCAAGGATTGACCCTAATTGCAGGTGTTGACGAGGTCGGCCGTGGTCCTCTGGCTGGACCTGTAATCGCTGCAGCTGTTATTTTGCCAAAAAATTGTAAGATTAGAGGGCTCAACGACAGCAAGAAGATCCCTAAAAAGAAACATCTGGAAATTTATCAAACCGTTCAAGACCAGGCCTTGGCAATAGGTATTGGTATCAAGGATAATCACATCATTGACCAAGTCAATATCTACGAGGCGACCAAACTGGCCATGAAGGAAGCAATCTCCCAGCTCAGTCCGCAACCTGAGCACCTCTTGATAGACGCCATGAAACTGGAGTTACCAATTTCACAAACCTCCATTATCAAAGGAGATGCCAACTCCCTCTCCATCGCAGCTGCATCTATAGTGGCCAAGGTGACACGGGATGAATTGATGAAGGAATATGACAACCAATATCCCGGCTATGATTTTACAGCTAATGCAGGCTATGGAACAGCTAAACACCTAGAAGGACTGGAAAAATTAGGTGTCACCCCAATTCACCGAACCAGTTTTGAACCAGTCAAAACACTGGTTTCAACTAAGAAAGACAAGTAAGAGGAAATGATTATGGAGGAACAGTCAGAAACATTCAGTTCCAAGAAAGAATTTGCCTTTGCCTCAAGCACCATATTATCCCAAGTTGGGCGAGGAATCATTGTTGGACTCGTCGTCGGGCTAATCGTCGGATCCTTTCGTTTCTTAATCGAAAAGGGTTTCCATCTGATACAAGGACTCTATCAAGATCAAGCGCACTTAGTGCGCAATCTTTTTATCATTGGCCTATTTTATGTAATAGTTTGCTGGCTTAGTGCGAAACTAACTCGATCAGAAAAAGATATCAAGGGTTCAGGAATTCCTCAAGTCGAAGCCGAATTAAAGGGACTAATGACTCTTAACTGGTGGAGTGTCCTCTGGAAAAAATATATTCTAGGTATTCTTGCTATTGCCAGTGGCCTTATGCTAGGTCGGGAAGGGCCAAGTATTCAACTTGGAGCAGTTGGTGGTAAAGGTATCGCCAAGTGGCTCAAATCTAGCCCAGTAGAGGAACGTTCCCTGATTGCCAGTGGAGCTGCTGCAGGTTTAGCCGCTGCCTTTAATGCACCAATTGCAGGTCTCCTCTTTGTTGTAGAGGAAGTCTATCACCATTTTTCACGATTTTTCTGGGTATCAACTCTAGCAGCTAGTCTCGTAGCAAACTTTGTCTCACTACTCATATTTGGCCTAACACCCGTACTGGATATGCCAGACAACATTCCTCTCATGACCCTAGACCAGTATTGGATTTACCTCTTTATGGGAGTTTTTCTCGGGCTTTCTGGTTTTCTCTATGAGAAGGCTGTACTCAATGTTGGTCGAATTTATGACTGGATTGGTCAAAAAATTCATTTGGACAGAGCATATTATCCAATTATCGCCTTTATTCTCATCATACCAGTCGGGATTTTCTTGCCACAAATCCTTGGTGGTGGAAATCAGCTGGTTCTTTCCTTAACTGAGCAAAATTTTAGTTTCCAAGTTCTATTAGCTTACTTTTTGATCCGCTTTGTTTGGAGTATGATTAGTTATGGAAGTGGCCTCCCAGGAGGAATTTTCCTACCCATTTTGGCGCTTGGTTCCTTACTTGGTGCCCTAGTTGGTGTCATTTGTGTCAACCTTGGGCTTGTCAGTCAGGAACAATTTCCTATATTTGTCATTCTGGGAATGAGTGGCTACTTTGGGGCAATTTCCAAGGCTCCCTTAACCGCTATGATACTCGTAACCGAGATGGTTGGAGATATTCGCAACCTCATGCCACTTGGCTTAGTGACCTTAGTTGCCTACATCGTCATGGATCTGCTCAAGGGTGCTCCAGTCTATGAAGCTATGCTAGAAAAAATGCTACCAGAAGAAGCGACAGACGAAGGAGAAGTCACCCTCATAGAAATCCCTGTGTCTGACAAAATCGCTGGAAAACAGGTTCACGAGCTCAATTTACCACATAACGTACTCATCACCACCCAAGTCCATAATGGCAAAAGCCAAACAGTTAACGGCTCAACTAGAATGTATCTGGGGGATATGATTCACCTGGTGATTCCAAAAAGTGAAATCGGAAAAGTCAAGGATTTGTTGTTGTAAGCTTTAGTTTACATAATTTATTTTACGTAAAAATTATTGAAAGGATTCTCAATGAAAAGAAATAAGGCAATTGCGGTATATTTGCTAGGCACATTTAGCCAAATAGTATCAGTTTGCCTCCTTTTCTTTCTCTTCAATCTTTTTTCTATTCATTCCAATCTATTATCTATTTTAGGAATCTTTCTAGGTGGCATTTCTTCAGCTCTTTGGGGAATCATTGTTGCAAATCACTATTTTCATATTCCTTTTAAGAAGATCGTTAACGATTTTTTTAACATTCATACCAGTTACAAACATTATTTATTATCTTTTTTCCTTATTGTCCTTGATTTTTCTTTTCTAATGTTTGGTGGGCAAATAGTAGAATTTAGCTGGTATCTCCCATTTTTGATGTTCTTCAAATTTATTGTCTTTGGCGGTATAGAAGAGATTGGATGGCGATATGTTTTTCAACCAATCTTACAAGAGAAGATACCATATTTTTACTCAACAATCTTAACCTTTTTCAGCTGGGCAATTTGGCATCTGTTGTTCTTTTATATAGATGGTTCCCTAGCAACACTGCAAACTCTACCGTTTCTAATTGGATTGCTGACGAATTCTTTCATACTCTCAGCTCTTTATATCAAAACAAAGAATCTCTGGATTTGCGTTATGACACATTCGATCATTAATGTCTTGTCTCAGCTAACCATAGATACTAATCGATACGAAACCTACCTAATCAAAATTTTCGTCATCTTGGTATCCTGCTATATGGTAATACATAAAAAAGATGAGTATAGTCGGTATAAATAAAATTAAATATAAACCTTCAAAACCAAATCAAAAAAGATTTGGTTTTTTAAGAATTAGAAATCTAATTTTCAGTATATAGTATGATTTTTACCCCCTACTTTGTAAAGAATGATTAGAATATTGTATAATAAGAAAAAGGAGAAAAGCTTAAATGAACAATTCCAGCACTAAAAAAAGTTATAAAAGTCTACTAATCGTTTTGTTAGTTGCATTCATCACAGCAGGAGGTATATTTATGTTTAGTATGTTAGGAAAATCGCAAGAAGAACATCGGAATAGAGAGTATGAAGTTAGTTTGGTGAATGCCTTAAAGAATTCCTATGAAGGGATTGAAGAGATTAAAATTTCTAATCCAGAATACACAAGCCCTCCTGGTTCGTGGTCTTGTGATGTAGAAATTAAATTTAAACATGAAGAAAAAATTAAGTATGGTGTTGGATATTCTCTAGACACTGAAGAAATAACAGATACTTCATTGGAATGGGATAATAGAGTAAAAGATCGACAATTTTTAAATGAAAACAAGGGTAAAACTGCTTCGAAAATTAGGGTAACTTATTCTAATAATGACGAAGGAGAGCAATAATGGCATTTAGTTATACTGATAAACAACTCAATGAATTAAAGCATGGGAAGAATGTATATAGTGTCAATGCGGAATTTGCTGAGAAAAAGAGGGAATGATAATGAGTAAAGACAGATTAAGAAAAAGCTATAAACCATTATTCATAGTTTTACTATTCGTATTCATCACATTAGGAGGTGTTTTTATGTTTAGGTTGTTAGGGAAGTCTCAAGAAGAGCGTCGGAATAGAGAGTATGAAGTTAGTTTGGTGAATGCGTTAAAGAATTCCTATGAAGGGATTGAGGAGATTAAGATTTCCAATCCTGATTATACAACCCCACCAGGTTCGTGGTCTTGTGATATCGAAATTAAATTTAATGATGAAAGAACTCTTTCATATGAGATTAATCATCATTTAAACTATAAAACTAATTATGGTGGCCGTCAAGAAACAAACGAAGATTGGGAGTATTTAGAAACTCATAAAGGGCAAACTTTAAAGTCAGTGAAAATTACTTATTCTGATAGCGAGCAAGGAGAACTATGATGAATTTCCATTATACTGATGAATAATTTAAACCAAGATTATGCTGTTTATAGTGTGAACGAAGAGTTTTCAAGGAGAAAAAGGAGAAAAGCTTAAATGAATATTTCCAGCAATAAAAAAAGATATATAAGACTACTAATCATTTTGTTACTCGTAGTCATCACAGCAGGAGCTATTTTTATGTTTAGGTTGTTAGGGAAGTCTCAAGAAGAACGTCAAAATAGAGAGTATGAAGTAAGTCTGGTTAATGCTTTAAAGAATTCCTACCAAGAGATTAAGGAGATTAAGATTATGGATCCTTACTATAATGACAAACCGGGTTCGTGGTCTTGTGATATTTCAGTACAGTTCAATGATAGTCAAACTATTACTTATGGAATTAATCACAGATTAACCTATAAAGAAAACCATGATGGTCTTATGAAAGGGAATACTAATGAAGAAATTGATCAACAATGGTCGATACTTCAAAAACACATTGGTAAAACAGAATCTACAATATTAGTACGATATTCAAATGGTGAAACAGGAGAGCAATAATGGTATTTAATTATACTGATAATCAGTTGAATAATTTAAACCAAGATTATGCTGTTTATAGTGTGAACGAAAAGTCTTCAAGGAGAAAAAGGGGAAAAGCTTAAATGAATATTTCCAGCAATAAAAAAAGCCATAAAAGGATACTAATCGTTTTGTTACTCGTAGCCATTACAGCAGGAGGTGTTTCTATATTTAGTATGTTAGGGAAATCTCAAGAAGAACGTCGAAATAGAGAATATGAAGTCAGTTTGGTAAACGCCTTAAAGAATTCCTATGAAGGGATTGAGGAGGTACATATAACCGACCCTTCATATGCATCAATTCCGTCTGATTCTTGGGGCGCAAAAGTTAAAATATTTTTTTCTGATAGCAAACAACTAAGTTATATAATTGCATTTAATAAACAAAATAAAGAAATAAGAAGTAGAGATTTTCAAAATAATTCTCGAAAAGATGATAATCAATATTTGATAAACCATCGTGGAATTACAGAAAAAAATGTAAAAGTGATTTATTCAAATGGTGAAACAGGGGAACAGTAATGGTATTTAATTATACTGATAAACAACTCAATGAATTAAAGCATGGGAAGAATGTATACAGTGTCAATGCTGATTATGCTGAGAGGAATGGAAATAACAATGAGTAAAAACAGATTAAGAAAAAGCTATAAACCATTATTCATAGTTTTACTACTCGCAACTGTCACAACAGGAGGTGTTTTTATATTTAGTATGTTAGGAAAATCCCAAGAAGAACGTCGAAATAGAGAGTATGAAGTTAGTTTGGTAAATGCCTTAAAGAATTCATATGAAGGGATAGAGGAGATTAAGATTTCCAATCCAGAATATACAACTCCTCCAGGTTCGTGGTCTTGTGATGTAGAAATCAAATTTAATGATGAAAGAAAAACTAAGTATAGGATAGGCCATGGACTCCATGATAAAAAGAATTATCAAGGATCATTGACCAATGAGAAAAGGCAATTCCTTAACAATTACAAAGGAGTGACCGACTTAAAAGTAATTGTTACATATTCAGATAATAGCATGGGAGAACAATGATGACATTTTCCTATACAGATGAGCAGTTAAACAATTTGAATCGGGATTATGCTGTATATAGTGTAAATCTTGAATTCGCTAAGCGTAACGGTAGGACTTATGTCAATTCAAATCTCATTGAAAATATATCTCCTGATGATTTAGAAAAAACCAACACCATAACTACCTCAGATGGTCAAGAGTTTCGTGTTATTGCGACTAAGTCTCACCGAGGAACAGGTTTTGATGGTTTGGCGGTAGCTCCCATAGTTAACGGTGAACCCGATTATAAAAGTATAGCTGTGATCGCTGCTGGGACAGATCCTGATAGTCCTACTAAGATTGACAGATGTAAAACAACTTTTTCTTATTATAGTGTAATATAGACTGATCTTATAGTATAATAAGAAAAAGGAGGAAATCTTAAATGAATAATTCCAGTATTAGAAAAAGTCATAAATGGCTACTAATCGTTTTGTCACTCGCAATTATTACAGCAGGAGGTATTTTTATGTTTAGCATGTTAGGGAAATCTCAAGAAGAACGTCGAAATAGAGAGTATGAAGTTAGTCTTGTCAATGCCTTAAAGAATTCCTATGAAGGGATTGAAGAGATAACAATTACGAATCCCTCGTACAGCTCAATTCCTTCAGATGCTTGGGGAGCTGATGTTAAACTAAAATTTTTTGATGGAACATGTAAGGAACATGTTTTAGCTTTTGATATAAAATCGAATAAAATTAGGATTGGTGTATATAATAACGATGATGAAGAATTTCAGCATTTTTTAAATTCTAGACGAGGTTCTACTAAGTCAAAAGTTAAAGTTAAATATTCGAATGGTTCAGAAGGGGAGCTATGATGAATAAATACGTGTATACAGATAAACAACTTAATGAATTGAATCAAGGCCCGAATGTTTACAGTGTTAATAGTGAGTTCGCACAGCGTAAAGAAAATCGAACAAATATTGTTACTGCTAAATCAGATAACGAGTTAAAAAAAGGTGAAACCAACACCATTACCACTTCCGATGGTCAAGAATTCCGTGTTGTTGCGACTAAGTCTGACACTGAAACGGGGTTTGATGGACTAGCCGTTGCACCTATTGTTAACGGCAAACCAGATTATAAAAATGTAGCTGTGATTGCTGCAGGAACGGATCCTGATAGTCCGGTGAATAAAACTATGTTTGGTTCACGCGATTTCTATAGTGCCATAATTGCAAGGCAAACTTACTTATCTCCACAATATAAGGTTGCTGACCAATTTGTAAAAGAGATTATGGACGATCCTAGATATGAAGTCAGTCAACTATCAGGTTATTCACAAGGATCTTACATGCTGAAGGTGGGAGCTAAATACCACATCCCTACAACCACTTTTAATGCTTGGTTTAAATATGGTGGACTTACACTGGAAGAAAAAGCATTTATTGAAAGCAACCCTTCTATGTTTATAGATTACCGTAGAAAACATGATAATGTAGTACGTTGGAATGACTCTAATCACCCAGAAAGGTACACCAGTCCGATTGATATTACAAATTCTATGCCTAGAACGATTCATTGGATTGATGGTTCGAGCCATAAAATTGAGGACTGGGAGTTTGATCCTGTAACTGGTCAAGTTATAGATGGCAAGGGAGGAAAACCCTTAATCAGTGGTGTTTATCGAGCCTATGCCAACAGTCTCCGAGGAATGGCTCATTACAAGGACTTGAAGTCAAAATGGTCATCAGGTGGTATTAGTAGTTCTGAGGAAATATACTTAGATGCAGCTCAAGGTTCGATCTTATCATCGTCTATGGCTACAGCAGCCAGAACTGGAGCTGATGAAGTGAGTGCCTTAGCCAAGATTGCTAACCAAGAATTACAAGAAATTTGGTCAAAAATCGACTTTACAAGCTACACAGCATTAGCTCCCTATGAGGTTGAGGCCATTTTTGCTAGCCAAGGTATCACTCAAGCACAGTTTATCGATACTTTTCAGGCAGAGACAACACAAACAGTCGCTAAGATGAATGCTTCCGCTCAAGCATTTGAACAGTTAGACAAACAATTACAGAATGTCATTGAAAAAACAGTAGCAACAGACACACGATTTGCCAAGGAGTTCAGACAATGGAAAGAAAAGATGTAAAATGGGAGGAAATTAGAGAGAAAGAGAGAGAACTGTCTAATCTAGAAGAACAATATTATCAACAAAAGAAAGAACTCGATAACAAAGCATTCGACTTAAACGAACGAAATGCAAATTTAGAAAAACTGATGTCTGATGAAGTTGATAAAATGTATCAAGTCTTGAGAAAATTTTCATCAACTGCTGATGATGTTAGAGACTACTTTACAGAAATAGAAAATCTGAGACACTTTTCGGAACAAGTATACCGAGAACATAGAATTAAACTCGAAAATGAGAGAGAAAAAAACGATAACGAGTTTCGCAAAAAAAGAAATGAATTAGAGGAAGAATTTCACAAACTAAGGAGAGATTATGCAAGCTCCAATGAATGAATACTACACAGATGAAGAATATCAATATGCACTGAAACAAATGTATCGAATGATGGAAAGAAACCGAATCATTACGGAAGCAAAGTTAGCGATAACAGCAAAAAACAAATTAAAAGATAACTTTAATAAGGCAGCTAAGAAAATTGCTACAGAAACCAAATCAACCATTACAAGCATAAATAGCCAAATGGATACTGCAATTCAAGGTAAAGTTCGCAAGAGTCTTGAAGAAAAGATTCCGAATATGTTGCTCAAGTATGATGAAATTTAACAAAGGGTTCAGGATAACTCGGAAAAAGTTAGACTTCTGTTTTAAGTTTCTTATTACATCTTTCCGAAAAACTATAATTTTCTTGAAAAATATATAAGTCTATGCTATACTACTAGTAGACTTAATTATGGAGAAAATACATGAAACGTGAGATTTTACTGGAACGAATCGACAAACTAAAACAAATCATGCCCTGGTATGTTCTGGAATACTACCAATCCAAGCTTGCTGTGCCCTACAGTTTTACAACCTTGTACGAATATCTCAAGGAATACGATCGATTTTTCAGCTGGGTTTTAGAGTCTGGAATTTCAAATGCTGATAAAATGTCTGATATTCCTTTATCTGTCTTGGAAAATATGTCTAAGAAAGATATGGAAGCTTTTATCCTATATCTACGTGAACGACCTTTGCTGAATGCTAATACAACCAAACAAGGCGTTTCACAGACAACCATCAATCGAACCTTATCAGCACTTTCCAGTCTTTACAAGTATCTAACTGAGGAAGTTGAAAATGATCAGGGCGAACCCTATTTTTATCGCAATGTAATGAAGAAAGTTTCAACCAAGAAAAAGAAGGAAACACTTGCTGCTCGAGCTGAAAACATCAAGCAAAAACTCTTTCTAGGTGATGAAACAGAGGGTTTTCTAACTTATATCGATCAGGAGTACCCACAACAGCTCTCCAATAGAGCTCTATCTTCCTTTAATAAGAACAAGGAGCGAGATTTGGCCATTATTGCCCTTCTCTTGGCCTCAGGTGTCCGCTTATCTGAAGCTGTTAATCTGGATCTAAGAGATCTCAATCTCAAAATGATGGTTATCGATGTCACTCGAAAAGGTGGTAAACGAGACTCGGTCAATGTCGCAGCCTTTGCTAAGCCATACCTAGAGAATTATCTCGCCATTCGAAATCAACGCTATAAGACAGAAAAGACAGATACAGCGCTCTTTCTGACCTTATACCGAGGTGTTCCCAATCGTATCGATGCTTCTAGTGTTGAAAAAATGGTTGCTAAGTACTCAGAGGATTTCAAAGTTCGTGTAACACCCCATAAACTACGCCATACCTTAGCAACCAGACTCTATGATGCAACTAAATCGCAAGTTTTGGTCAGTCACCAGCTAGGACATGCCAGCACACAAGTCACTGACCTCTATACACATATCGTCAATGATGAACAAAAGAATGCATTGGACAGCTTATGATTGTTGCGTAATAATAATTATGTAAAATTAATTTCAAAAAAAGAAGTTGCTAAAATATGCAACTTCTTTTTTCTTTTTATCCTACCACTGCTTCAGCGATTTCTTCACGGCTGATACCAGCAAAGTAGCGTGTGATGTCAATAGTTTCTAGTGCCTTAAGAACATCTTCGCGTTCATACTTTACGCCACGAAGGACATCTTCTACAGCTGCAACGTCTTCGATACCAAAGAAGTCACCATAAATCTTGATATCTTGGATTTTTGATTCAATGACGTTTGCAAAAACTTCAACCTTACCACTAGTGAATTTTGTTCCACGACGGACGTTAAATTCAGGTGATTTACCGTAGTTCCAGTCCCAAGTACCGAACTTGTTCTCCTTGATGCGATTGATTTCCGCCAATTCTTGCTCAGAAAAAACGTATTCAGTCATCTCTGGGTACTCTTTTTTCATGTATTCCAATAGCAAATCGCGGAATTCTTCAACTGTAATTTTTTCTGGTAATTCATTGACAATATTGGTTACACGGGCACGAACGGATTTCACACCTTTTGATTCAAATTTGTCTTTTGACACCTTGAGGGCGTTAGCAAGGACTGATAAATCAACGTCAAAGAGCAAGCAACCGTGGTGCATGATACGACCATTGATATAGGCTTGGGCATTTCCACAGAATTTTTTGCCATCAATCTCTAGGTCATTACGCCCTGTAAATTCAGCTTTAACACCGAGTTGAGCCAAGGTATTGATAACTGGAGTTGAGAAGCTCTTGAAGTCAAAGGCCTTGTTTTCATCTTCTTTTGAAATGATGGTGTAGTTGAGGTTGTTTAAATCGTGATAAACAGCTCCACCACCACTGATACGGCGGACTACCTCAATACCATTTTCTCGAACATAATCACGGTTGATTTCTTCGATAGTGTTCTGGTGACGACCAACAATGATAGAAGGTTTGTTAATCCAAAGAAGGAAGATTTGATCCTCATCTAAAAGGTGTTTAAAGGCATATTCTTCCAAGGCGATATTAAAAGCAGTGTCGTTTGAATGATTGATAATGTATTTCATGATATCCCTTTATACGATAGAGACTGGAAAACATCTTTCCAGCCTAGTCTATCTTCGTTTTATTTTTTCTTAGGTGAATGGATGGCCATTCCTAAAACATCCGCAAATGCTTCGTACATCACTTCAGAGTAGGTTGGGTGTCCGTGGATGGTCTTCAGCATTTCCTCAACAGTGATTTCCATTTCGATAATGCTTGATGCCTCGTTAATCAATTCTGCGGCTGCAGGACCAATGATGTGCACACCAAGGATTTCCCCGTATTTCTTATCAGCGATAACTTTTACGAAACCTTGAGCAGCATCTGATGCAATAGCACGGCCGTTAGCTGCAAAGTTGAATTTACCGATGGCTACATCGTATTTCTCACGTGCTTGTTCTTCAGTTAGACCTACTGCTGCTACTTCAGGAAGAGTATAGATGGCTGCAGGAGTCAAGTTCAATTTGGCAACAGCATGGTTTCCTTTGAGAGCATTTTCAGCGGCAACTTCACCCATGCGGAAGGCTGCGTGCGCCAACATCTTCGTACCGTTGATGTCACCTGGTGCGTAGATACCTGGAACAGAAGTTTCCATGTATTCGTTGACCTTGATACGTCCACGATCCAATTCAAACTCAACATCACCAATTCCTTCAAGGTCTGGCACACGACCGATTGAAAGAAGAGCTTTGTTAGCGATGATATCGTCTTTTCCTTCAACCTTGATACGAAGTTGACCATTTTCTTCGATGATTTCTTGCAATTTTGTACCTGTCAAGATGGTCATACCTTTACGCTCAAGAATCAAGCGAAGATTCTTAGAAACTTCCGCATCCATAGCTGGCACGATACGGTCCATCATTTCGATGACAGTTACTTTTGAACCAAATGTCATGAATGCTTGGCCGAGTTCGATACCGACAACCCCACCACCGATGATTACGAGGCTTTCTGGAACTTCGTTCATTTCAAGAATATCATCGCTGGTCATCACAAGTGGAGATTCCATACCAGGGACGTTAATCTTGCTGACTTTTGAACCACCAGCAAGGATAATTTTCTTGGTTTCAAGCAATTCAGAACCATTTACCAAGACATTCTTATCTTTAGTGATAGTACCAACACCCTTATGAACAGTAACTCCGTAGCTACGAAGAAGACCTGCAACACCACCTACCAAGGTATTGACAACTTTAGATTTAGTTTCCAAAAGTTTGTCCATATCAACAGTGAAGTTTGGATTTTCAATGACGATACCACGATTTGCTGCATGACCGATATTTTCGATGATTTCAGCATTGTGAAGGTATGTCTTCGTTGGGATACAGCCGCGGTTCAAGCAAGTTCCACCGAGTTCAGATTTCTCAACAAGGGCAACCTTACCGCCAAGTTGGGCAGCTTTAATGGCTGCTACATATCCAGCAGGACCTCCACCAATTACAACGATATCAAAGGCATCATCGCTCTTACCGTCGTCGTTTGAGGCGCTAGCTGCAGGCGCAGGTTTTGATTCTGGTGCAGCCGCTCCAGCTGTTGGGATGTTTTCCCCTTCTTCGCCAAGGTAACCGATAACTTCAGTTACTGGAACAGTTTCACCATCTCCTTTAAGTATGGCAATCAAGTATCCATCTTCTTCGGCTTCCAATTCCATACTGACTTTGTCAGTCATGATTTCCAAAAGGATTTCTCCTTCTTTTACAAATTCTCCGACTTTTTTATTCCATTGGACGATTTGTCCTTCTGTCATATCTACGCCGGCTTTTGGCATAATTACTTCTAAGGCCATGTCTTACTTCCTTTATCTAAATCTCTAAAATAACAATAGCTGACTTAAACCAACATTGAGATTGGATTCTCAATCAAGGCTTTCAAGTCTTTCATAAACTTAGCACCAGCCATACCATCTACAACACGGTGGTCAATGGTTAATCCTAGACTCATGATTGGTCGGATAACAATCTCACCATTGACAACAACTGGTTTCTCGATTGTCGAACTTACACCCAGAATAGCTGAGTTAGGTTGGTTGATGATCGGGCCAAAGGACTGAACGCCAAACATTCCCAAGTTACTGATAGTAAATGTTGAATTTTGAAGTTCACTTGGAGCCAATTTACCATCCAAGGTACGACCAATGACATCCTTGAAGGCTACAACCAACTCTGAAAGGCTCATCTTTTCAGCATTGTAAACAACAGGTGTCATCAATCCATTATCCATTCCAACTGCCATAGCAAGGTTGACATAGTTGTGAGTGACAATGGTCTTACCATCTTCAGTCAATGAAGCGTTGATGTAAGGATGTTTCATCAAGGTCTTAACAACAGCCAGTGAAAGAAGATCAGTAACCGTAATTTTCTTACCAGTTGCTTCCATGATTGGTTCAAGAACCTTCTTACGAAGAGCTAGCATTTCAGACATATCGACATCGTAGTTGAGCGTGAAGGTTGGCGCAGTTAGGTAGGATTCAACCATACGTTGGGCGATAACCTTGCGCATTGGTGTCATCGGAATACGCTCAATCTCACCATAAGGAGTGATAGTATCTGGAACTTCTTCTACTTTTTCGATTTGAGCAGGAGACTTGATGGTGTCGTTTTCGATATTTTCAGGAAGCAAGGCCAAAACGTCCTTCTTCATGATCTTACCACAATGACCAGTTCCTTGGATTTCCTGCCAAGCAATGTTATGTTCAAGGGCAATTCGTTTTGCAAGTGGCGAAATGCGAACCACGTTTGTGTCTTTATAAGTTTCCACGTCTTCTTTGTGGACACGACCGTTTGCACCTGAGCCAGAAACGTCATAGAGGTTGATACCTAGATCATCCGCTAACTTTCTAGCCGCAGGAGTCGCTCTTAGCTTGTCATCAGCCATGACCTCTCCAATTCTATACTAAGATATTAAGGACGAAGAGGGCAATGAAAAAATAGGAGATTGACGATGTGTTCGATGAACACAAGGAAATCTTTCTTTTTTTCGCAGACCTCCGTCCGAATTCAATTACATGATACTAAGGGCGTCAAAAAGCGACTGAAAAATAGGAAATCTACGTAGGCTTCGATGAAGCTAAAGAGATTTATCTTTTTTCCGAGCTTTTAGCCCGTGTTCAACTCTACAAGTAACTTGGACACGAAACGTGTCTCAAGTTACTACGGTTGCCGCTATTAGGCGGTCAACCTAGTAGACTTACTAAGTTTTTTGTCGAATATTGTCGATTCGTCAAAAAACTGTCGCAACTTTTCATACAACTTGGGTACGAAACGTATCTCAAGTTACTAAAGTTAAAAACCTCTAAAATTTCACATAATTTATATTATGTATTATTCTTTGTTATATGTCTTACGGATTGCATCTTTGATGCTTTCAACTGTTGGAATCATTGCATTTTCTAGGTTTTGTGCGTAAGGCATTGGCACGTCTTCTCCTGCACAACGGCGGATTGGTGCATCTAGATAGTCAAATGCTTCTGATTCTGAAATAATTGCTGAAATCTCTCCAATATAGCCACTTGTTTTGTGGGCATCGTTGACTAGAACGACCTTACCAGTCTTCTTCACTGAGTTAATGATGATATCCTTATCAAGCGGAACAAGGGTACGTGGGTCCACGACTTCAACTGAAATTCCTTCTTCTGCCAACTCCTCAGCAGCTTGAACCACACGACGAAGCATTTTACCATAAGTAACAACTGTTACATCCGTTCCTTCGCGTTTGATTTCCCCAACTCCAAGTGGGATTGTGTAGTCTGGATCAACTGGCACTTCCCCTTTTTGGTTAAATTCTGACTTGTACTCAAGAATGATAACTGGGTTGTTATCACGGATAGAAGACTTGAGCAGTCCTTTCATGTCCGCAGGTGTACCTGGTGCTACAACCTTAAGTCCTGGAATGTGAGTGAACCAAGACTCTAGAGATTGCGAGTGCTGGGCCGCAGAACCAACTCCGTTACCAGCTGCACATCGAACTGTCATTGGAACCTGACCTTTACCACCAAACATATAGCGTGTTTTAGCAGCTTGGTTAACGATATTGTCCATGGCAATAACCGAGAAGTCCATGAAGGTCATATCAACGATTGGGCGAAGTCCTGTCATGGCCGCTCCTGCTGCTGCTCCAGAGATGGCCGCTTCAGAAATCGGACAGTCACGGATACGTTCTGGACCAAATTCTTCAAGCATTCCGACAGAAGTTCCGAAGTCTCCTCCGAAGACACCGACATCTTCTCCCATCAAGAATACATTTTCATCGCGACGCATTTCCTCAGACATAGCAAGGATAATGGTGTCACGGAAGGACATTGTTTTTGTTTCCATTTTTATCTCTTTCTCCTTAGTCTGCGTAAATATCTTCAAATGCGGATTCAAGCGGTGGGAATGGGCTTTCCTCAGCGAATTTAACAGAAGCTTCTACTGCTGTTTTCACTTGTGCTTGGATTTCTTCCAATTCTTCAGCGCTAGCAATGTTATTTTCAATAAGGTAATTACGAAGGTTTTCGATTGGGTCTTTTTGTTTCCACAATTCCACTTCTTCACGCGTACGATATTTACCAGGGTCAGATGATGAGTGACCAAGCCAACGATAAGTGACACTTTCAATCAAGACTGGGCCATTGTCGCCACGAACATGGTCTACAGCTTTCTTAAATCCTTCATAAACATCGATGACGTTGTTTCCATCTTCGATAAACATTCCAGGAATTCCATATGCCGCACTACGTTGATGGATATGCTCCACATTGGTCATTTTCTTGATATCCGCAGAAATTCCATAACCGTTGTTAATGCAGTAGAAAATAACAGGAAGTTTCCAAATAGAAGCCATGTTCACTGCTTCGTGGAAAACACCTTCGTTAGTCGCACCATCTCCAAAGAAGCAGACGACAATTTTTCCAGTGTTCTGCATTTGCTGACTGAGGGCTGCACCGACAGCGATTCCCATACCACCACCAACGATACCATTGGCACCGAGGTTCCCAGCATCTAAGTCGGCGATGTGCATAGAACCACCTTTTCCTTTACAGGTTCCAGTGTATTTTCCAAGGATTTCAGCCATCATTCCGTTGAGGTCAATCCCTTTGGCAATAGCTTGCCCGTGTCCACGGTGATTTGAGGTAATCAGATCATCTGGATTAAGAGCCAGCATCGCTCCGACGTTAGCTGCTTCCTCTCCGACAGAAAAGTGAGTCATACCGGGAACTTTCCCCTTTTTCACTAACTGAGCAATTTTTAAGTCCATGCGACGGATTTCTTCCATCTTACGGAACATCTCTAGCAAAAGATTCTTATCTAAAGTTGACATAATCTTGCCTTTCTAACTTTGTTCTTACCTTACTATTTTACCTTTTTTAGTATACACTGTCAAAGTATATGGCTAATAAAATTTCACAAGGTTAAAAAATAAACCCCTGTTAAAACAGGGATTCTCTCTAGTTAGAGCATTTTTTCACAAAGTTGTTTTTCAGGATAATTTCTTAAAATTAGCTCAATCTTTTCATTACGGTTTTCAAACGCCATTGATACAAACAACCAGAAACAATCAAGCTGGCAATTAACCCAATCCAGTAGGCAAATGCCCCTAAGTCAGTTACTTGATCTAGTAGATATCCTAGTGGTATCGCTACTCCCCAATATCCGATTAGGCCAAGATAGAAAGGAACGATAGTGTCCTTATCCCCTCTTAAAATTCCTTGGAGCGGAGCCGCAAAGGTATCAGCTAATTGGAAAAAGAGACTGTAGGTTAGAAATACAGCAGTTGTTTCAATGAACTGAGGGTCATTTCCATATAAACTTGCTACACGATCTCTAAAAATGTAGAGAAAGGATAGGGTAAGACCTGCAAAAATAAGGGCGGTTACTCTCCCCAGACAAGCATAGGTTTTTGCATCCTCAAAACGTTTGGCCCCCACCTCGTAAGACACAACAATCGCCATAGCAGAGGAAATACTCATAGGAAAAGCGTACATGAGGCTGGAAAAGTTCATAGCTGACTGGTGACTGGCGATGATGAGCGATGAAAACTTAGCCATGATTAGTCCAACCACAGAAAAGATAGCTACTTCAGCAAAGACGGTTCCCCCGATTGGTAGACCTAGCCGAACACCTTCCTTGATTTTATCTACATTGAGTGGAATCCGTTTTTCAAGATGTAGCGCTTTTAATCTTTTTTGTTTGAACAAAACAAGAAGAGAAATCCCTAATAAAACCCAATAGGCTAGAGAAGTTCCTAGCCCTGCTCCTGCGCCACCAAGCTCTGGAAAACCAAGGGCTCCATATATCAAGAGATAGTTAAAACCACTATTGAGCGGAAGTAATAGGAGCATGAGATACATAGATAGTTTGGTCAAACCAAGAGAATCTAACAAAGACCGAATGACACTAAAAAGCAACAAGGGAATAATCCCGATAGAAAGGTACCAAAGATAAGTAACTGCAACTGCCGCTACTTGAGCTTCTAGCCCGATATGATTTAAGACAGGCGGTGCTAAGAATACTACCATGCCAAGCAAGACCAAAGACAGTCCGAAAGCTAAGTAGATGAATTGATAAAAGTCAGATGCCACTTCTTCCTTTTTGCCCCGTCCCAGATGATGGCCTATGATGGGAACCATGGCCGAAACAATCCCTGTTAAAAAAGTAAAGAAAGGATTCCATAGACTCGTTGCAGTTGATACTCCTGCCAAGTCCATGGTATTGTACTGCCCAGTCATGGTTGTATCAACAAATGAGGCAGAATAATTGGCAAACTGATAAATCAGGATAGGAAAAAATATCTTAAGAAATAAGACAAACTTATCTTTAAATTGATGGGTTGGATACATATACGCTCTCTATTCTTATCATTTTCAGAGCAGAATCCCATCTAGTTTTGATAGACGATTTGTCCCTTACAAATGGTATATTTAACCTGCCCTTTTAAAGTTTCACCAATAAATGGAGAATTAGCTGATTTTGAAGCAAAGTTTGAATCCACAAGGCGGTCAGCCTTAGCATCAAAGATAGTGATATCCGCTGGACCATTCTCAGTCAAGTAACCAGCTTCAAAGTTGTAAAGTTTGGCTGGATTGACAGTCATTTTTTCAAGCAATTCCATCAAGCTTAGCTCACCAGCTTCCACCAAATAAGTCAAACCAAGAGAAAGAGAGGTTTCCAAACCTGTCATACCAGATGGTGCTTTAGTGATATCTTCTACATTTTTCTCGTCTGCATGGTGAGGCGCGTGGTCCGTTGCGATAACTGTGATAACACCTGACTTGAGACCTTCGATAACGGCACGACGATCTGACTCCAAACGAAGCGGAGGATTCATTTTAGCATTACTACCTTGAGTCAAGAGAAGTGCTTCTGTCTTAGAGAAATGCTGTGGCGCTACTTCTGCTGTGACTTGCGCTCCCAAACCTTGAGCGAATTCCACTACCTTGACACTTTCCTCCTTAGACAAATGCTGGATGTGAACATGGGCCTTGGTTGCATAGGCAATCATAACATCACGCGCAATCATAGCGTATTCTGCCACTCCTGTCGCTCCACAGATATGGAAATATTCTTTAGCAATGTTTTCGTTAAATCCAAGAATCCCATTCAAACCTGGATCTTCCTCATGAAGGCAGATAAAGGTATTAAGTTTTTTAGCTTCTTCCATGGCTTCCTTGACCACTTTACTGCTCTCAAGCGGAATACCGTCATCAGAAAAACCAACGGCTCCAGCTTCCAAAAGTGCCTTAAAGTCTGTCAAGTCTTGGCCATTAAAATTCTTAGTAATGGTCGCAACCGTCTTGACATTGATTTGTTCCTTGGCAGCTGACTGTAGAACTTCTTGAAGAGTTTCCACATCCGAGATGGTTGGACTGGTATTAGCCATCATAACAACCGTTGTAAAACCACCTGCAGCAGCCGCTAATGCCCCAGTATGGATGTCCTCCTTGTGGGTCTGACCAGGTTCACGGAAATGAACATGGATATCGACTAGTCCAGGCGCAACTACAAGACCAGTAGCATCAAGCACCTCTGCTCCTTCTTCCTTGATTTCAGGGGCAATGTTGACAATTTTTCCATCTTGGACTAAAATATCACACACTTGATCCAAACCAGACTTGGGATCCATTACACGACCATTTTTGATAAGTAGCATCTGCTTTCTCCTTTATTCATAGAAATCAACTTGGGTATCCAACAATTTATCCCCATCATAAACAAACTTGGCTGAAAAGAAGGGTTTATCTTCTAAAAGCCACTCAACAAAGGTGTGGTCACCCTCCCAAGTTGGCTTGCTCAAAACTTCATCATAGGGAACCCATTCCAACGTCCCTTCATTGCAGTCAATCAAGTCACCCTCAAACTCCGTTACCTTAAAAACATAGGTGTACCAGTCTAGATCTGGTGTGAATTCTGGAAAAGTGATAACACCTTTGAGTACTGGCTTGGCTTTGAGCCCTGTCTCTTCGAGGATTTCACGCGCTGCACATTCCTGTGGAGTCTCACCTCGCTCTAGCTTACCACCCACACCAATCCATTTGCCTTCGTGGACATCATTGGGCTTCTTATTTCGATGGAGCATGAGTAGTTCTTTTCCGTTATCAATGTAGCAAATCGTCGCTAACTGAGGCATATTCTCTCCTTATCTAAGCCAATCGATTGGCTCTTGTCCTGTCTCTTTTAAGAATGCATTGGCCTTGGAAAAAGGCTTGGAACCCCAAAATCCTCTATAAACCGATAAAGGACTAGGATGGGCTGATTCGATAATCAAGTGGTGAGAATTGGTAACCAAAGCCTTCTTCTTGCGTGCATAAGCACCCCAGAGTACAAAGACTACAGGTCTGTCTAGATTATTGACAACCCGAATCACAGCATCTGTAAAAGGCTCCCATATCTGCCCAGCATGACCGTTTGCCTGCCCAGCAGGAACGGTCAAACAAGCATTGAGAAGTAAGACTCCTTGCTCAGCCCAAGACGTTAAATCATGGGACTTCTTAGCTCCGATGTCATCTGACAATTCTTTCAAGATATTTTGCAAGGACGGTGGCACTGGAATAGCATCGGGTACAGAAAAACTCAAGCCCTGCGCCTGACCTGGCCCGTGATAGGGGTCTTGCCCTAGAATCACCACCTTCACTTCTTCAAGCGGTGTAGTCAAGAGAGCCTGAAAAACTTTTTCCTTAGGTGGATAGACAGTTCCCTGAGCATAGACCTGTTCCATAAATTGATTGATTTTCCCGAAATAACCTTCAGGTAATTGCTCCTTAATCAAAGCATGCCATGATGAGTGTTGCATCGCCAACTCCTTCGTTTTTACTGCCTCTATTATAGCAAAAAGTGGCTATCTAAACCACTTTTTACAGTTCTTATATATACTGTTATTGACCCTATTATTTGACATTAGTATTCACAGTATCAATCAGCCATTAAAAACTTTTCGATTGTATCAATAGCATAGGAAAGTTGATTATTTACAGACATCATCCGTTCAAGATTAGCGTCCATATAGTAGAGTTCAGATAAACCACCCCTAGGGAGAAAGAGTGAATAGTGGATATTCATCTTCTCTCGAGTACTTAGCTCTATATGATTGCTTATGATATACTTTAACTCTTTTAACGAATTTACTTGGGCAACCACACCTTTTAACTGATACTGCTCGATGAGATTTAGTAAGTTATCAATCTCTTCAATGACTTTAATTTCCATATCAACACCTCTTAGGAAAAGCACTACATAGCATCCAAACAATCTAGTAAGTCTTGGTAAGAATGGACTTCATAAGTTGGTTGGAGTTGTGTGTGATTTTCGAGGTGATAGGGATTGTACCAGATAGTATCAATTCCAGCATTATTACCACCTTGAATGTCGGCGGTTAGAGAATCTCCAATCATCAGGGCCTTTTCTTTATCAAATCCTGCAATCTGCTGACCAATTTTTTCATAGAATAGTGCATCAGGTTTTTGCGTTTGCAACTGCTCGGAGATAAAGACTTGGTTGAAATAGGGAGCCAGACCAGATTGAGCCAAACGTCCCGTCTGAATGGCAGTAATCCCATTTGTCGCAGCATACAAGTCATAATCTCGTTCGATGAGATTGTCCAAGAGTTCATGAGCACCTGAAAAAGTTTGTCCCTGTTGAGCGAGATAAAATTGGTAACGCTGGGCAAGAAAACTACCTTCTTTCTCCAGTCCAAAATGAGCAAATAAACGAGAAAAGCGCGTGTTAACCAGTTCTTGTTTACTGATTTTCTTTTGCTCCAAGTCCTTCCAGAGAGCCTTGTTCATCGGAACGTAATAGTCTTTATAGGCTTGGATATCCGCAACTCCTTCTTCCTTTAGAAGTTGCGTCAAAGCCACATCCTCAGCAGCATCAAAATCAAGAAGAGTATGGTCAAGATCGAAGAGTAGAAATTTGTAGGGCATCGAGTTTCCTTTCTGAAAGGGAAAAATAATCTAATATTTTAACAAGTATTGAGTACAATTTTAACTACCAGATAAATCTCTGATTATCGAACCATAACGTTTATAAATTCCAGAGTCTAATCCTTTCTGAATATTTAATGGAATTTCTAAAGTAACTTGATTTAATGACATAATTATAACTTACCTCTTAATTCTATCGATCTGGTTTATTCAAAAATAAAATCAGCAATTCGTTTTGCAGCTTTTTCTGTTGCCGATTCAATGTCAGTTTTAGTCCAAGTATCATTTACATAATTAACTAGGGATTTAGCTATTGGGAACTTACTACCTATATAGCCATGACCGCTCGTAATCGTATTCTCTCTCTTTGTTCTGAACCAAGCATCTCCGATTCCACGATTGATGTCAGCTTCAAGAAGTATTTTATTACCAATTTTCTCAGCATATTCTCTGAATTCATCTTGATTCTCAAAACCTGCATCTAACATAATGTTTTCACGATTTAACCCGCTTTGAGGCATGATATGTTCAATATCAATTTTCCCCTCTAGGTTAAATTCATCCCCCTTTTCCATTGCAAATAGGTATTCATTTACATAGAGAAGAGAATTTGAAATTCCACTCTCAGTCAGAATCTGCTTCACATCATCATACGCAAAATTTGTCAGAATATGGTTCCTAATTTTTGAAATCAACTCCTCTTCTGATATTGAATCAACCTGACTATACATCACATTGATTTCTTCTAAAAAGCCTTTAAAAAGACTATGACTATAAGAGAGTTCGGATAATTCGACTAGAATGCCCAGTCTCAGTATGTATTCTAGATAAACGCTATCCTCTCTAAAGAATAGATAACTACTAACAAACGGTCGTAGATTTCCATTTAATTTGCTTATCAACTGACCATTAATGGTATCAGATACTCGCTCAAAATTGTTTATTATTTTATTTAACTCAGTAGTAAATACAATATCTTTATTCAATAGATACTTGTTCTTAGAGAAAAAGGCTCTTATACCAGGATTTCTACGCTCAGTACTATTTTGCTCTGATAACTTTACAAAAATATAGTGAGTAATTAACGCATTTAAATCTAGTCTGGAAGAATCCGTGCGTTGTACAATCTCTTGCCAATTACTTTCAAACATCTTTTTGTTTGGTGATTTAGCAATTAGTTGCGATACTAGAATTTCAATTGGTGTAAGTGGAACACCAGTCCCATTTAATGAATTGAAGATATTGATAGCCTGATCAGTATTGTAGCTTGTAATCGTAATGACTTGGCAATTCTCGATGAAATGGTTGGAGAATCTGATAAAGTTCAAAACATTCAATTCACTACACATATTGTAGAAATATCTAAAATTTTTATAGAAGTTTGTATAGCGATTGTCTTTTTGGCGTCGATAAATTTGATGAACATTTTCTTTTATAGAATTGAAGTCTTTACCCAGCATAATAGTAGACATCTCACTGGCATATCTCTCTGAAATCGAATGATTAAGATACTTTATCCTATCCTCGCTAGGATAATATAGTCCATCTACAAAATCTTCTTTTTCGTCGTCAGAAACATTAAAAAGCATTGTCACAATTTGCTCTTTAAGCCCGTTCAATCGTTTAACAGAACGACGAGCTTCTGCATCAGAACTAGGTAAAACTTCAAGATCTTTCTCAATTTTTAGAAGAATGGCTTTTAAAAGCAACATAAAAGTCGTAGTTCTTTGCTGACCATCAATCAAAGTTACCTCATGTTCTTCTCCAGATTCTTGAGCGATGAGGACCGCTCCAAAGAAATAATTGTCTTGGGAACTATCATCGAAATTTTCCATATGAAGATTAATATCTTCAATGAGTTGTTCACATTGTGGTACTTGCCAAGCATAGGGTCTCTGATAGGTAGGAATGTAAAACTCTGATTTTTCAAAATAAGTTTTGACTGTTTGTAAGGCCGGTTGAATATCGTTTCTCATTCAGATTCTCCATTAATTTATTCTGATAATATTATATCACGAAAACACTGACAATATAAATCAATACAAGTTTGAACGAAGGTAAAATTTTGTATAGCGATAACATCAAACTTACTTTTTCCGCACAATTAGTAACTTCATTTTCAATACTCTATAAAATCCTTTGTAAGCAATAAATTTCAAAGAATCAAAATTTGCAGGGCATTTAGTTTTCTTCCTGAATATTCATTAAGAACATTATAGTATAAATGAAAATTTGAAGTTAACATTGTTTGAATAACTTAAACTCTCCAATACTACACTCCCCTACCCCAACTCCTTGGCTATTCTGCTCTTTTCAAGTTTTCCCTTAGTAATTCGTTTCCATAAAACAAGAGGGTTCAAACTATAGGATAAACGTAGGAGAAAATAATTAACCCATTCTATAAGGGCAAAAAGCTGTATCAATGTAGCTAAGATAGCCACTTGGAAACTCTGTGTATTCCAGACAATAAAAGGAAAGCCTGAAATAAGTAAAACGAGATCTAGTATTCTAAGCCCACCATATAGTTTGGGGACACTAGCGCTTCCGAACTGAGGTTTCGAGAGTCTTCTAATCAAAATCGCCCAATAGATTGAACCTTGAAGCAAAATAAATGTCAGTAAAGACAGTGGATAGAGAATGGTTACTAGACTATTCACATCACCAAGCCGATTTTTCAAAAGGAAAAAACAAAACCAAATGGATAGGACGGCTGTGAACTCTCCCAAACAGAGGGACACCAACTCTTTTCTAACTTTCACTTTTTGTATGATCATTATCTCCCCTATTTATCTATCATCCTATATCAGAAAAAAAGCATTCTAAGGATTTTCTAGTCAACATTTCTCAGAATGAAGGCATTCTAAGAATCGAACAGTCTGATTGCTTTAATATAATTGTAATTCCAAACTTAGAATTACTATAAAATAAATGTTTTATGGCTATTCTAAGTCAATGACAGCCTTAAATTTTAATTTTAGAAGGATTCTAAAGCTAGAATAACTCAAAAACCACGAGAATGAAGCAATTCGAAGCTTAGAAGACCTTTTTCTAAACTTCAGACTCACTTTAACTAGTAGGACTTACAATTTTTCTGATGAGCTTTAAGTTTTTTAAGAGCCCAGTCATAGTGACTGGAGGTGGCACTCACAAAGTAGGAGCCTAGACTTGTTCCTCCCGTCCACTTATAGAGACCTTTTGTGAACAATTCGTCATTGCTGAAGCCTTCCATCAACTCTAAAACCTCTTTATGCGATTGATTGAGGAGTTTGGTCGCTTCTTCTAAGGACGTTCTCTGGTGCTTCTTCCAAAAAGCGACATTCATTTCCCCATAAGTTTTCCAATTATAAGGCTCAGGGAGAAAAGGTCTCTCATGACCTGTTTGATTAGAATGTACCCAAGTCAAAAGTAACTGATGCCATTCATAGAGATGGATCAGAACATCCCGTAGATTTTTATCTCTTTTCCAGTGAGCTTCTTTTTTCTTTTGGTCTTTTAAAAAATCAAAAGGAGTCTGTAGCTCCTCTTCACTTAGCTGAGAAATTAAGAGATTAAGTTTTTCATAGTTTTCCTTAGAGGCTAACACTAGCTCCTCTTTTGTTTTTGGTCTAGGCATAGGAGTTCTCCCTTCATTTTCAAGTAGAATAAGCTATTTCCTCACTTCATTATACCATAATCAAAAAGCAGTTCTTCATTTTACGAAAAACTGCTTCTACTGACTAGTTATTTATGCTTATAGTCACTACTTTACATATGAATCTTTAAAGCAACCATCCACTTCAGCTATCTGATAGAGCAAGTCGGCTAGTTCTTGGTAATCTTCTTTTAAACATGAAAGATGGGCTTGACCAAATAGAGTAGCTAATTCCTCTTTTAATCTTGCCCCTTCTGGATCATGATCTTTTAAGAACTTACTGAGATAGAGATTTCGAACAGCTGCAAGTTTAAAGCTGAAATACTGATGCAATTGTTTTTGTTCCGTATTTAAGCCATTTTCAGCAACTGCTTTTGCATAGCATTCCAAAACATTACTTTGTCCATCCAGATATCTGTCCCTTATAAGCCTTGCTGTTTCTTGATAGATTTGAGTTTGACTAGGACTCTTTACCTTCCTAAAATTTCCCCACATGGAGTATGCTCCGCGCTTATAGTTAATAGCCTCTGCCTTCCAGGCTTTTAAGATGTCTTTAAAAGCAACCTTCATACAGGCAAAACCAGCTGGATCGTGCAAATAAAGGTACTGATCATCAATGTCATACACGGTTACGAAGTGATCCACACCATAAAGGATTGTGTGATTGGGATTGTAGTTCAGATGCCCCATATCAAGAGGTCCCAGTACGACAGGTCCATTGGACAGAAAGGTTTCCAACTTTCCTTTAACTTCTTCCAAATCTACTTCCAATCCATCCTTTAGATAGAAGTCCTCATAGTCAAACCCAAGTATTTTTAAGGAATGAGAGATGGAAAGGTCTGGCATTCCATTATCAAAGAATACTAAAGGGTGCTCCTCATCTTCCTTCACGATACTAGCGCCATTTCCCATCACCATGATTGCCTCTAAAAAATCTGCTTTAAAGTCATAACCATAGGCATCCAGTGCCATTGCCAATGAATAGCTATAGCAAAGTGACACATCTCCAAAATACATCTGCATATTCCTGCCTCCTTATCTTCTATGGGACTATTATACCGAGAAAACTATTCTCATGCCCCATAAAATCCAAACAAATAATATGGGGTTTTGTGATCTATAGTCATGAACTTCAACAAGAAAACTGGCTGTTTCTCTCAACAACCAGTTTTCAATTTTTAAGCTAATTCTTGACTGTTTTTCTTATGAAAGAAAAGCGAGACGATAGCCAAAATACCAAAGGCTAGGCCGACATACCAGTAAGGTTGATCTAGGGTCGTTGAACGACCTGATAGATTGACAATACCTCGAAAGAGCATTCCAGCTGTTAGGACTGCAACTGCCGAGTTCCACAAGTTTAGGCTGATTCGTCCTACGTTTGGCATGATTTTCAACAGTAATGCCAGAACGATACCCCCTACTAGAGGGACTGCAAAGAGATAGTGCATATGAAGCGAGGTCTCCCCAAAACTAAAGGACTCGTAGATACGGCTAAATGCAAATAAGAAAATAGTGAGAAGACTATAGCTAACGAGTGTCTTTTTGAGGCGTTTGTTTTTGATTTTAGTAACCGATGTAGACAATATCACTCACCGCCCTTTCTGATATCTTACTTCCACCTGTAGTCGGTTTATTGATTACCTGACCGTTAAAGTAGAGAGTTGAGGATCCACCACCATCAAGGTTATAGGCTGTCTTCACTCCGTAAGATTTCATCACTTCTGCCATCTGGTAAAGTGATAAGCCTTTGCTTTCAGAGGTACGACCATCCGAAACGACGATGATGTAGTGATTTTCATCGATAATCCCGATGGCAGTACGAGGATTCGATGACATGGCTTGACCGACTTCTGTATTGGTATCAACAGATATTTCTCCATTCTCAACTAGAGACGGACCAAATGCCAGTAGATTGACGACACCGTCCTGAACCAATTGATCGGCTGAAACTTGGTCCTCGTAGATGATTTTAAAGGAGCCGTCCTTGTAAATGGCAAGGTCACCGTTACTAGCATCTTCACGGACACTGTCCCTATAGACAACTCCATTACGTATAACATAACCAGAACTATTGGCTCCATAGTAGTCACCGTTAACTGCTAGAATGGCATTGTTTTCAGCAGCCGTTACAGAGGTTTTAGCTGTGACGTTAGTTCCATAGGAGTTTTGAGCTAAAGCTGTTTTGAGATAATCCGATGAACTAAGGGTTATATCTGCCACATAGACTTGCGTTTCATTGACAGTCTTTTCAGTGAGGGTGACACTGATATTTCCATCTGAATAGCTAGTATCCGTCACTTGAGCATTTTTTGCTGCCTGACTTGCTGCTGCGGTGTTAGAGGTTGAGCCGGTATTAGATACAGTGGAAATCGTTTCAGCGAGTACAAAGGTCTTCAACATCGAATAGGTAAAGGAGCTTGTCAGGAGCAAGCCCAAGACCGAGGCGTATAGATAGGGTTTCTTTAAAACTTTCATAATGGGCTACAAGTCCTTTCTTTGAAAATAAAGCGAGTTTGAACTGTCCAAGAGAGAATAAAGAGCATGATTCCGACAAGTATCTTCGCAATCATCAAATTGACTCCAAGACCTGAATTAAAGAGACGAATCAGGATGGTGTCTAGGATAAAGAGACCAACTGCTAGTCCAAAATAGCCTGATCCTGTTTTAAAACTGCTCGCCTTGTTCTTAAAGACCAATTTTTTGTTGGTAGAAAAGTTAAAGATGGAGCTAGTCACACGTGCCAAACCATTTGAGAGGAGAACACGAAGACCTGTCGGAATAAAGCTCAAGCATAGAATAGAGAGAGCGTAGACCACATAATCTACGATAAAACTACTAAAAGACGAGAGCGCAAACTTTAAAATATTTTTATAAATCATCAAGCCATCCCGAATAGGTCGGAAGTGAGAAGCCTCATTGTCGTTGATATAGACTGTTTCAATCGGAACTTCTAAGATTGGGTAGGCTTGGCTTGCTTCGAGGAGCATGTTCATCTCGTATTCATACCGTTGTCCTTCTACCTTGAGCATAAAAGGGATCATATCCGTTGAAAAGGCACGTAATCCTGTCTGTGTGTCGGATACAGCGACACCTGTCTGCAGTTTAAACAAGATACGAGTCAAGCTGTTTCCAAAACGACTACGTAAGGGAACCTTGCCATTAAAGGCACGGACACCAAGGACAAGTGTATTAGGATTTTCATTTGATTTGGTCAAGCTACGAAAGATGTCCCAGATCCTATGTTGGCCATCTGAGTCAGCTGTGACCACAGTTCCAGGCATGTTAAGTGACTGAATGTACTCAAAGGCTGTTTTCAGAGCTTGACCTTTTCCTTGATTGACCTGGTGGTGAAGCACCGTCGCAAAATCCTCTGCTTGAGCAAAAATGTCTTGGCATTCTGCTGAACTTCCATCATCAATGACAATGATGTAAAAATTGCTCCTGTTGTGAATCTTTTCAATCAATTTGATGAGATTGTAGTCAGGTTCGTAAGCTGGAATAACTAGATAGTTCATATTTACACCTCTTTCTTTGATGATTGGAAAAGTATACAGATAAATGCTTAAAAATTCCTTATACTTAAATTAAAGTAAAATCACTTTTATTGTTTTTCTTAAAAATCCCTGATTCCAAAAAAAGAAAAACTCTGTAGAAGGTGCCTTCTACAGAGTTAGTTTTGCATCTTTATAAAATGTCAGAAAATGATCTAGTACTTAATCACTGGTATCCATAATTCCATTTGATAGTCTGGTGACGACATGTCTCCTTCGGTATAGACTTCGAAGTCTGGCGCTCCTGAGTGGCGATAGCCTGTTTCAGGGAAAAAGACCTCCAAGACATATTTCCAAGCATTGTGAATGCTAGCTGGTATAGGGCCTTTGACTGGTACGATAGCATATTCAGCGGCTGGGACATCTTTGATGGACAGACCTAGTTCTTCTGCTTTAGCTTTATCCGTCACATCATAAGCAGCCATATAGTTGATGATTTCGCCTTCTTTGACATCCGAGCAGACACCAAAGGATTGCCCACTACCCAAACTTTCTAGGTTTTCAACGCTGTGATTGTTATAGAGATTCTCCCAAGCAGACGGGCACTGACTATTGTCAATAGCTTCCAATAGGACACCTGCCACGGTAAATGCAGGCTTCTTTTGAATCTTGATATCCATGTTCTTTCCTCCTGTAATCTTTAAGGATAATTGAAGTCTAGGAAAGACCCGATAAGGTTTTCCATTTCGAACTTCTGAGGGAGTTGCCCCATGGAATTTCTTAAAGGCCGCACTAAAAGCATCCGCAGAGTCGTAGCCATATTTCAGTGCTATATCGATGACTTTCTCAGAGTCTTCCCGCAAGTCTGTCACAGCTTCTGACAACCTGCGATTGCGCAAGTATTCTGCTAAAGTCATATCTGCTAGGATGGAAAATAGTCTACTAAAGAGAGGGTAAGAATAGCCCGATAACTGCTGAAATCTTTTCATATCCACTTCTCCAGTCAGCTGCTGCTCCAAATAATCCATGGTTTGATTGAATTGATGCATCATATTCTTCTTTTCTTACCTCCATAAGATACAAAGGTCGTTAAAAGCAAAGTGAAAATTGGAAAATTGACGGAGGGGCTCCTGCTCCGAGAAAATTTCATCTTTTTCACACAGCTTTTAGGCCGTGTTCAATTCTAACTATAGTCTAACAGATATAAGATACTTCCGCCCCAGAATTTTTGTACAAGATTTAAAGGTGTAAAATCTATAACTTATCTTTTAATTTCTCAACAAAGAGATAGGATGCTGGGCAGGTCAAGGTATTCTTAATCGTCAAATGGTTGATTTGATGGATCTTTTTCCTATCTGTATGGGGAAATTCACGACAGGCCTTGGGACGAACATCATAGATGGAGCAGAGATTGTCTCCTCCTAGAAAGGGGCAAGGCATGGATTTGAAAACCTTATCCCCATCTTCATCCACCTGAAGGAATTCCGCTTCAAAAGCCGGTAATTTCATCTTAAAGTACTTAGCGATACGGGTGATATCTGCTTCTTTAAAGTCAGGCCCCAAAGTCTTGCAACAGTTAGCACAGGCAGTACAATCAATCTCAGCAAAGACTTCTTGGTGAATCTGCTGCGCAATCTTATCTAAGTTTTTAGGAGGTTTTTTCTTTAGATTAGCTAACACTTTGCGGTGCTCCTTCTGCTTTTGCAGTGCTAGTTGGTGGTAATACTCAATATCAATCTCTTTAGACATAATTTCTTCCTAATACAAGTGTTTTTGTCTATTATACCATAAACTCTGCCCCCTTTTTGCTCCCTGAACAGAAAAAAAGCCCTTCGGAAAAAATCCGAGGGGCTAAAAACGTTGTTAAATCAACGATAATTTTTCAAGTTATCTATTAAAAATAATCATTAATCCTATCTTCAAACCAGTTTCTTCTCCTAGCTCTAGATAATTCCAAGTTAATAGAAAATTTTCCAACTGTAAATGCACTATATAGACAAATCACAAATTTTTCAAACCAATTCATTTCTTCGATATATTGTTTAAAGCAAAGATAACAATAATGTTCTTGTAACGGCTCTAATGCTTTTATACGTTCCCTATTATTATCGGCATATTTTTCATTTATTTCATGATAACGTTTTGAAAAATCAGGATCATGTTCAATTTCGTCATCAAATGTTGCCATTGCAAAATCTAACGAACTAATATAATACCCCTCTATCAGTGCTCGTCTAGAAAAAACAATTAATGCTATGAATGCAGCGATTAAAGCGAGAACACCTCCGACCATATCCCAAAATTCAGAGGCATAAAAATTTCCAGAGATTAGATAGTTAAAGCCGAAAAGAATAGCCACAAAAAGAATTATCCATAATAAACCTTTAGCGATAAAATCCGTTCCAAATGATCTACGTTCCCATTTTTGCTTAATCTTCAAGTTTATCTCCTTTTTTGAGGTCTATTATATTTTATCATACAATCAACTAGATATCTACCAACTCATGATACGCTCCCATATTCGGTAATGGAATAATACTAAAATACAAATCTGAGTAAGTTTCAAACCATTTATTCAGCTTGTTATAGGCTGGCGACTGACTAACAAATAATATACGTTGACAAGCTCCAGTCAAAAAAGCACTAAGGGGAAGAGTCCCAAAGTGCTTTTTTATAGCTTTACAGCCTCTAATCAAATAAAGAGCTTATTTTTTCAAGTTGTAGAATGATTTCAATCCACGGTATTCAGCAACTTCACCAAGTTGATCTTCGATACGAAGCAATTGGTTGTATTTAGCGATACGGTCTGTACGTGAAAGTGAACCAGTCTTGATTTGTCCTGCGTTAGTTGCAACTGCGATGTCAGCAATTGTTGAATCTTCAGTTTCACCTGAACGGTGTGATACAACGGCAGTGTAACCAGCTTCTTTCGCCATTTCGATAGCGTCGAATGTTTCAGTAAGAGTACCGATTTGGTTAACTTTGATAAGGATTGAGTTAGCAGCACCTTCTGCAATACCTTTTTCAAGGTAAGAAGTGTTTGTTACGAAGAAGTCGTCACCAACCAATTGTACTTTACCACCAAGACGTTCAGTAAGAGCTTTCCAACCGTCCCAGTCGTTTTCGTCCATACCATCTTCGATAGTGATGATTGGGTATTTGTTTACCAATTCTTCAAGGTAGTCGATTTGTTCTGCAGCAGTACGTACAGCTGCTCCTTCACCTTCGAATTTAGTGTAGTCGTAAACTTTACGTTCTTTATCGTAGAATTCTGATGAAGCACAGTCAAATCCGATAAATACGTCTTTACCAGGAACATATCCAGCAGCTTCGATCGCAGCAAGGATAGTTTCAACACCGTCTTCAGTTCCTTCAAAACGAGGAGCGAATCCACCTTCATCACCTACGGCAGTTTCCAAACCACGTGATTTAAGGATTTTCTTAAGAGCGTGGAAGATTTCAGCACCCCAACGAAGAGCTTCTTTGAATGATGGTGCACCAGCAGGTACGATCATGAATTCTTGGAAAGCGATTGGAGCGTCAGAGTGAGAACCACCGTTGATGATGTTCATCATTGGAGTTGGAAGAACTTTAGTGTTGAATCCACCAAGGTAGCTGTAAAGTGGGATTTCAAGGTAGTCAGCAGCAGCACGAGCTACAGCGATAGACACACCAAGAATTGCGTTTGCACCCAATTTACCTTTGTTAGGAGTACCGTCAAGTGCGATCATAGCACGGTCGATAGCTTGTTGGTCACGTACATCGTAGCCGATGATTGCTTCAGCGATGATGTTGTTTACGTTGTCAACAGCTTTTTGTGTACCAAGACCACCGTAACGAGATTTGTCACCGTCGCGAAGTTCAACTGCTTCGTGTTCACCAGTAGAAGCTCCTGATGGAACCATACCACGTCCGAAAGCACCTGATTCAGTATAAACTTCTACTTCAAGTGTAGGGTTACCGCGTGAGTCTAGGACTTCGCGAGCGTAAACATCAGTAATAATTGACATTTTTTACTCTCCTTTGAGTTAAATTTTTTACACCTCTATGATACCTTAAAAATAAGCGTTTTTCAAGAAAAAACGTTATCTTTGTGCAAATTTTCCTTAACTTTATAAAGTAATCGCTTTCTTTTGTCTGTTTTCTTGCGATTTTTGTGATATACTGTTTTTATGACAGATTTATCAAAACAACTACTAGAAAAAGCTCATGGTGGGCCGAAATTAAACCCAGATGAACAACGCCGCTATCTCGGAACTTTTGAGGAAAGAGTTCTTGGCTACGCTGATATCAGTACTGCCAATAGTCCTGAATTAGAACATGGATTTTTCTCTATTTTAGAAAGCTTTCAAGAAAAGGTAGAGGCACTTTTTGTGAAGATCTCTCCAAATATAGAGTTTGACAAACAGGTCTTTTACTTAAAACAAGCAAAGGAAAGCAACTGTCAGGCGACTATTGTTTCAGATGATCATATCACCTCTCCTTTCGGTCTTGTCATTCATACAAATGAACCTGTTCAAGTAGACGAAAAGGACCTTAGACTTGCATTCTCAAGCCTCTGGGAAGAGAAAAAGGCAGAGCCACCTAAAAAATCCATCTGGAAGAAATGGTTTGGTTAATGATTTCTCATATTTAATAAACGACCAATATTAGTAGATGTGTGCTCCAAATAGAGACTTGCATTTTTCAAACTGTCTTCCAAAAGTTCACTTTTCTCTAAAATGGAAAAGGCTGCTTGTATATTTTCGAATGGTAGGGAAGGTAAATCCTCGGAAAGACTACCACAAATAGCGATAACTGGAACTCCTTCAGGAGTTCTTTTTGCTACACCAATAGGAGCTTTTCCAGCAAAGCTTTGACTGTCCAGTCTACCTTCTCCAACGATAACCAAGTCGGCCCCTGCAACTTTCTTGTCAAAGTCAATCAAATCTAAGCAAGTGTCAATACCAGATACGATACAGGCCTCAGCAAAGGCACAGAGCCCAGCCGCAATCCCACCACCAGCTCCCGCTCCCTTCAGAGACAGGGTTGATGGCGAGAATTTTTCATAAAACTCCTGTATAGCCAAATCTACTGTCTCAAACAAAGCAGGATCCAAGCCCTTTTGTTTTCCAAATGTATAGGTTGCCCCTTGATGACCACATAGAGGGCTCACAACATCTGCTAAAATGCGGATTTTCACATCTTCAGGAATCCTATACAACTTGCTATTTGAAACTGACTCGAACTCAAGCAAAGTCTGACCGCAAGCTGGCAATTCTTTTCCATTCTTGTCATAAAAACGATAACCCAGACCAGCAGCGATGCCTATTCCACCGTCATTACTAGCCGTACCACCAACTCCGATATAGATTTCTTTCATCCCTTGATCAATGAGATGGCGAATCAACTCTCCAATACCTTGAGTTTGGATGTGGAGAGGGTTTCGTTTCTCCTGCGGAATCTTTCCTAAACCAACCAAGTCAGCAACTTCAAAGAGCGCTATTTGGCCTTTTTGAAAGTAGCGCATGGATTCTTTTAGGCCAAAAGGTCCTGTCACCTCTTGCCATTTTTCTTCGAGTTCAAGAGAATGTCGAATAGCATCTTCAGTTCCTTCCCCACCATCACCTACAGGGCAAAGCAGACATTCTACATCTGCTATTGACCGTTCAAAACCCCTTTTTATAGCTTTGGCGACCTCTTCTGCCGTCAAACTTTCTTTAAAAGAATCGGGTGCAATTACAATTTTCATAGTTCCCTCTCATTCTAAGAAATCAATCAAAGGTAGAACTTCTAAAAGATCCCTCGTATCTATATGACAAGTTATCTCTGTTTTTACGATCTCCTTGGCACAAAAGGCTATACCGTGACCTGCTGACTTTAACATCAAGAGATCATTGGCACCATCACCGATGGCAATCGTTCTTTCTTTGGGCAGTTCTAATTCCTTTCTCAATCTCTCAAGAGTAGCTTTTTTTACTTGACCTGTCACAATTTCACCAACTAATTTACCTGTTAAAAAGTCGTCTTTGACTTCCAACTGGTTAGCGGAGAAATAGGAGATACCAAGGGATTCTGCTAATCTCTCAACTATTGGTGCAAATCCACCAGACACTAGACCGACTAGGATGCCCTTCTTTTGAAGTATGGAGATAAATTCTTGAGTATTCTTGGACAGATGAATGGATTTGAAGACAGTATCAAAGACCGAAACCGGAAGACCTTTTAACAAAGCTACCCTCGCTCGTAAACTTGTTTCAAAGTCCAGTTCACCTCGCATTGCCTGGCTTGTAATCTGCGATATTTCTTCTTCGCAACCTGCTTCTTTTCCTAAAAGATCAATCACTTCTTCTGCTATCAGGGTGCCGTCAACGTCCATGACACATAGGCCTTTTACTTGAGACATCAGTTCTCCTCTCTAATACTCAATGAAAATCAAAGAGCAAACTAGAAAACTAGCCGTAGGCTGTACTTGAGTACGACAAGGCGACGTTGACGCGGTTTGAATTTGATTTTCGAAGAGTATAAATAGCCCAAAAATCGTATGAAAGAATCATACGATTTTATCTATTAGTTGACTAAACTATGGTACAAGTCCAGGTAAGATTTGCAGGCTGTATCCCATGAGAAATCGCATTCCATAGCTTGTTTTTGTAGATTTCTCCAAACGTCCGGCTGGTACTTATAAACATCCAAGGCTGTTTGGAAACTCCAGTTAAGCCAGTAGGGTGTTAAATTATCAAAGCTAAATCCAGTACCAGTTCCTTCGATCGGATTGAAGGATTGAACCGTATCACGCAAGCCACCCACTTCATGAACCAATGGTAGAGTTCCATAGCGCATCGCCATCATTTGAGACAAACCACATGGTTCAAAACGACTTGGCATGAGGAAGAGATCACAAGCTGCGTAGATTTCTTGAGCAAGTTTGACGTCAAAAGTGATATTTGCTGATAGCTTGTCTGGATAGACTTGTGCAAACCAAGAGAAGGAATGTTCAAAAGCCGGGTCACCTGTTCCTAAAAGAACGATTTGAACGTCCTCTTGTAAGAAACGATGCAAGCTTTCTACAACGACATCAAAACCTTTTTGGCGTGTCAAACGAGAGACAATCCCAACTAGAGGAACATCTGCTCGCACAGGTAGACCAACTCTCTCTTGCAATTTTGCTTTGTTTTGTGCTTTTCCAGACAAATCTTCTTTATCAAAATGATAGTCTAAAAGAGCATCTGTCTCTGGATTATAGAGATCTGCGTCAATACCATTAACTATACCTGAAACCTTACCTGACTCCATCCGAAGAATCTGGTCCAAACCGCAACCAAACTGACTGGTCATAATCTCATGCGCATAACTAGGGGAAACGGTTGAGACACGATCCGCGTAGAGAATACCTGCTTTCATCCAGTTAAGGCAATCATTCCAGCGAAGGGTGCCATCAGCATAGCGTTCAAAGCCAACACCGAACAAATCCCATAACATCCCTTCAGAAAATTGACCTTGAAATTCCAAATTATGAATGGTTAAAACTGTTCTGATTCCTTGATAGGCTTGAATCCAGCTATACTTTTCCTTTAACAAGAAGGGAATCATGGCTGTGTGGTAATCATGAACATGGAGAAGTTCAGGGATAAAGCCGATGCGCTCCATGGCCTCAAGAGCAGCTAGTTGGAAAAAGGCAAAGCGTTCACCGTCGTCAAAATCACCATACACATGACCACGGAAGAAATAATACTGATTATCAATGAAGTAGAAGGTTACGCCATTCAAAACCGTCTTCTTAATACCACAGTACTGTCTACGCCATCCTACACTAACTTCAAAGTGGAGAACATCCTCGATCTGGTCACCGAACTTAGCTTCTACCATATCATAATAAGGCAAGAAAACTGCAACTTCGTGCCCCGCTTTTACAAGTGATTTGGGAAGTGCGCCAATGACATCGCCCAAACCACCTGTTTTTGAAAAGGGTGCTCCTTCTGCCGCTACAAATAAAATTTTCATGAATAAATGTCCTCTGTTACTGTTTCACCCTTCTTAACTACAACTGGATGTTCTGCTGTGCCTCGAATGACAACACCGTCCGCAACCTCAACTCCCTTGTCCAAGATAGCATATTCAACTTGGGCACCTTGTCCAATCACAACACGAGGGAACAGAACGCTGTTCTTCACAACACTATCTTTGTGAACATAAATGTTACGAGATAGGACTGACTGAACTACTTCACCCTCAATGATACTACCAGAAGCAAACTGAGAAGTACTTACTTTTGAAGTATTCGCATAGTAGGTTGGTTCTTCATTCTTAACTTTGGTATAAATCTTTTGATTTGGTGAGAAAAGAGAGTAGAATTTTTTAGATTCAAGCATATCAATATTTGCTTGATAATAGGACTGAACAGAATGAATGTTTGCTAAGTAACCTGTGTATTCGTAAGCAAAAGCCCCTTCTTTTACAGCCAAATCGCGAAGGACATAGCGCAACTTTTCAGGATATTCTTTCTGAGCTTCTTCTTCAAGTCGTTCAATCAACCAAGGAGTGTCCACAACAAAGATATCTGTAGACATGTTGAAGAGTTCATCCGTGGATTTGTTATCAAAGAGTTTGTGCGAACGAACATGGTCAGTTTCATCGATTTCCAAGATAGCATTCACATCTGAAATGTCTTTCTTTGGAAGTTTCTTATATACAACTGTGATCGGACCATTCGTTGTATTGTGTAGGTGGAAGACTTGATTCAAGTCAATATTCACCAGCACATCGCAGTTAATCGAAACGGTTTGGTTTGAACCTGAACGTCTCAAGTAGGTAAGAAGCTGTTGGTAATACTCTTTTCCAACTGTACTGCTTTCAACACGAGTATTGTAAATTCCTAGATAGTAGTGACTTAGAAGGGTTGACAAGCCCCACTCACGACCTGAACGGATATGGTCGAAAACTGAGCTGATATTATCTTGTTGGAAAATACCAAAGATACTACGAACACCTGCATTTGCAAGACTGGAAAGGGGGAAGTCAATCAAACGGTATTTCCCACCGAAAGGCAAGCTAGCTACCGGACGGTGTTCTGTTAACGTTGACATATCATGAAAACCAACTGTGTTTCCTAAAATGGCTGAATATTTATCAATCTTCATCTGTTGCTACCCCCACTACTTCATTGTATCCTACTACTTGTACTTCGTCAGTTCCGTCAATTTCTACGCCGTCAGCAATAATGGCACCCTCACCGATAATAGCACGAATAATCTTTGCTCCATGGCCAATAATAGCCCCACTCATGATAACAGAATCAACGACCTCAGCACCTTCACGTACTTGTGCTTCTGTTGAAAGAATCGAACGTTTAACCGTTCCATCTACAAAACATCCATCTACGACCAATGAATCTTCAACGTGTGCATGCGCACCAAAGTAGTTTGGTGGTGAGATCAAGTTTCTTGAGTAAATTTTCCACTGACGATTGCGGCTATCCAAAGCATTTTCTGGCGAAATGTACTCCATATTGGCTTCCCAAAGTGACTCAATCGTACCAACGTCTTTCCAGTAGCCATTAAATTCATAAGCATAGACACTTTCACCAGACTCGAGATAGTTAGGGATAACGTTCTTCCCAAAGTCTGACATATCCACATTGCTCTTTTCAGCAGCAACAAGCATATTGCGAAGTCGTTTCCAGTCAAAAATATAAATCCCCATCGAAGCCTTTGTAGACTTAGGTTGCGCAGGTTTTTCTTCGAATTCAACGATACGGTTATTGGCATCTGTATTCATGATACCGAAACGGCTAGCTTCTTTGAGAGGTACGTCTAGGACAGCTACTGTCAAACTGGCATTGTTATCCTTATGGGACTGAAGCATATCATCATAGTCCATCTTGTAGATGTGGTCACCAGAAAGAATCAAAACATACTCAGGATTAACACTGTCGATGTAGTCAATGTTTTGGTAGATAGCGTGACTAGTCCCTTCAAACCAACGGTTTCCTTCGCTGGCTGAATAAGGTTGTAAAATAGAGACACCTGAATTGATACCATCCAATCCCCAGCTAGAACCATTTCCGATATGGTTGTTCAAAGCGAGAGGTTGGTATTGCGTAATCACACCAACATTATGGATTCCAGAGTTTGCACAGTTGGAAAGAGCAAAGTCAATGATACGGTAGCGCCCACCGAATTGCACTGCCGGTTTGGCAATGCTTTGAGTGAGTTTTCCGAGACGTGTTCCTTGCCCACCCGCAAGGATCAAAGCTAGCATTTCATTCTTCATTTTCTACTCCTTTATAAAGTCATATGAACGTTAAAATCGAAAGAAGGTCGGAAGTCAAACTTTTTATAAAAATAATAGGAAATCCATTTCTCTTGTGTTTCAAGTCCAATACAAGTACATCCGTTTTTAAAATCTAAAAAATTGTAATCAACAGCTCATTATTCTTTTTTCTTAGCTGGTTTCAAACGACGCTTGATCTTCCAGACACTTGCTCCCATGGCAGGCAAGGTAAAGGTCAAAGTCTGCTCATAATCTTTCCATAAGCCTTCTTGAGTCTGAACTGTTTGATTGTGCTCTTTCCACACACCTCCCCATTCTTCTAATTCTGTATTCCAAACTTCTTCGTAAATACCTGCAACAGGTAAACCAATCGTAAAGTCCTTACGTTCAACTGGTGCCATGTTAAAGACACAGACTAACATTTCGTCCTTCTTGCCCTTACGAATAAAGGAAAGGACACTCTGATCTCTATTATCAGCATCGATAATCTCGATACCATCATAACTAGTATCAATTTCCCAAAGACAGCGATGCTCTTTATAGAATTGATTGAGTTGAGAAGTAAAATGCTTCATCTTGGCATTCATCGGATCTTCTAGATTAGACCATTCCAACTGCTCCTCAGACTTCCACTCGAGGAATTGCCCGTACTCACTACCCATGAACAAGAGTTTCTTACCTGGATGACAAATTTGATAGGTGTAGAGGTTGCGCAGACCTGCGAACTGATTGTAGCGATCGCCCCACATCTTGTGCATCATACTCTTCTTGCCATGAACCACTTCATCATGTGAGAAAGGTAGGAGATAGTTTTCATTGAAAACATACATAAAGCTGAAAGTCACAAGATTAAAGTCATACTTGCGATAAATCGGATCTTCCTCGTAGAAACGGAGAATGTCGTTCATCCAGCCCATATTCCATTTATAGTCAAATCCAAGGCCGCCCATTTCTTTCATGCCAGTAATCTTTGTTGCTGATGAACTTTCTTCTGCAATCATCATGATGTCTGGATGAGCTAACTTAATCACTGTGTTTAACCGTTGAAGGAAATAATAACCCTCGTAGTTAAGGTTTCCACCGTCTTTGTTTGGAGTCCAAGGAGCATTATCATAATCTAAATACAGCATATTGCTCACTGCATCGACCCGAATACCATCTAAGTGGTAAAAATCAATCCAAAATTTAATACTTGAAATCAAGAAAGACTGGACCTCATTTTTCCCGAGGTCAAAATTCAGCGCACCCCAACCATAGTTATGAGCCTTGTTGTGGTCTTGGTATTCAAAAGTTGGTGTACCGTCATAATATGCTAATGCATCATCATTAATAGTGAAATGACCCGGAACCCAGTCGACGATAACACCGATATTATTTATATGACACTCTTCAACGAAATCTTGGAATTCCTCAGGTGTACCATAGGAATGTTCAAAAGCAAAGTAACCCATAAGTTGATAGCCCCAGCTCAATCCAAGTGGGTGAGCCATTAAAGGCATGAACTCAATATGTGTATAGTTCATCTCAACTAAGTATGGAATCAACTCGTCTTTCAGTTGCGAAAAAGTATAGGGACTACCATCTGGATTTCTCTTCCAAGATCCTGCATGGGCTTCATATATATTAACTGGTCTCTCGAAAAATCCCAGACGTTTGCGACGTGCTAGCCAAAGGCCATCTTTCCATTTCTTTTCACGGATATTGGTCAAAACAGCTCCTGTACCCGGTCTAGCTTCAAAATAAACTGCCAACGGATCGATCTTCATAATCTGGTGACCATTTGCACGCGTGATATGATATTTATAAATCTGACCTTCCTGAGCTTGACTCGTAAAGACTTCCCAAACACCTGCTTCATTACGAACCATGGGAATCTGATTCTCAACCCAATCGGTAAAATCACCAACTAGATGAACTGCTTGTGCATTTGGGGCCCAAACCCTAAAGGTATAGCCTATTTCTCCGTTTTTCTCCTCTCTATGCGCTCCTAAATAATGCTGGAGGTGAAAGTTCTCACCTGTAGTAAAGGTTCTTAATGCTTCTTGATTATTCATTCAATCCCCTTTCTTTTGTAAGCGTTTTCTATAATTCTATTATACACTCTTTTAAGATAACTTTCAAGTAATTTACGAAGGAAATCATATTTTTTTATGAAAGTCTTCAAAAAATTACCTAGCATTTTAAAAAAGATATCCAGAAAATAGAACACGAAACAATTTCCATATATTTTTTTATTATAATACCAGAATATTCGTTTTTTATCAATTTTCTACTGTATTTTTTTAAAAAAATAAAACCAGGAAGTTATTTTCCTGATTTTATAAATTATCTCACATCAAAAACAATGGATTTAACATTTGTCATCGCTTCGATACTATATTTAATTCCTTGCACTCCTGCACCAGAACCTTTTACACCAAGGAATGGGAAATTATCTGGTCCACGTTGTGTTTTATTATTAATATGAACGGTACCAACTTCAAGTTTCTCAGCAATTTCAAATGCCTTCTTAAAGTCATTTGTAAAGACTGAAGATTGAAGACCGAATTCTGATTCATTAGCAATTTCAAGTGCTTCATTGGCATCTGCAACTCGAATAATTGGGAGAACAGGTCCAAATGGTTCTTCCCAGGCTAATTTCATGTCTCTTGTGACATAATCAAAAAGTCCTGGCCAAATGAGATTATTCTCACGTTTGATTGGGCTGAGCGCTTTAGCACCCTTTTCTTGAGCGTCTTCAATCAATCCCCAGATGAAATCAGCTGAAGCATTATCAATAACAGGTGTGATATCTGCATTGTCAAATGGATCACCGACCGTTAGCTTAGCAACTTCGGCTTGGAGCAATTCAGCCAATCTGTCTGCTACGCTTTCCACAACCAAAACACGTTTGATAGCAGTACAACGCTGACCAGAGTAGCTAAAAGCACCACCTACGATTTGCTTAGCTGCATTTTCTAAATCTGCATCTTCTAAAACAATTGCTGCATCTTTTCCACCAAGCTCCAGCATAATCGGGCGCATACCAGCTAAACGACCAATACGCTCCCCAATCGGTGTTGAACCTGTAAAGTTAATGAAGTTCACTTCCTTGTGTTCGATGATGTAGTCTCCGATCTCAGAACCACGTCCAGTGATGGTGTTAAAGACACCTGCTGGGATTCCTGCTTCGTCAAATGCTTTAGCCAGCAAGAGACCAGAAATAGATCCTTGTGTTGGTGGTTTGAACATAACGACATTTCCTGCAATCAAAGCCGGAGCAATCTTAGATCCAGAAAGGTTGACTGGATAGTTAAATGGTGCAATAGCTAGGACGACTCCAACTGGCTCACGACGGACAACGGCTAGTTTATTTTTACTTGCAGCTTCAAAACCCCCACCTTCCATAGCTTGTCCAGTGATACGGAGGCCTTCCTCAGCAGCAAAACGAATCAATTCTGCTGTACGTACTACTTCTCCAATGGCTGCTTTAATCCCTTTTGCAACCTCTTTGGCAAGAATGGTACCAATTTTTTCTTTATCACGTTCCAAAATGTCTGCTGTCTTATGCAAATAGGCTGCACGCTCAACGGGTGCTAAATCACGCCATGCTGGGAGAGCTGCACGCGCAGCTTTCATAGCCTCATCTACTTCAGCCTGACTCATAGCAGGTACTGTACCCAGCTTTTCTTGATTGATGGGAGAATAGATGGCAATTTCATTCTCTGATGATTTCCATTTTCCATTCACTAAATTCTGATAATGTGTCAAATTCTCTTCCTCCTGAAAATGATTAAAACTTATTTTATCAAATTTTCAGAAAATTACAACCCCTTTTTGGAAAATATTGATATTTTTTTCACAAACTTGATTCTTCAAATTATTTGAAATTTATTCCTATTAGATATTGGTTTTTCAATAAAATTCAAAAAAGGTCTAGAGTTAACTAAACCTTTTTGTGGCATTTACTATGAAAGTACCTTCAAGACTGCAACGCTGATATCATCAATCACATTAGACTCTTGAGAACGACTATTGGATACCAGCATTTCAAGATTTCCTGCATTTTCAAAGTAGAAGGAAGTTCCCTTGGCATTGAATACCACCAATAAGTGCTCTGCTTCACCATGAATCTCGTAAACAATCCACCCACTATTTTCAGCAGCTGTATGGACAAAGACATGACGATAAACTTCTTCATATGTAGGATAAGAGAAAGCACGTGTTTGTGTTTTTAGGCGAATAATCTGGCGAATAAAGTCAATGCTCTCTTGTCTCTCATTGATTAAATCCCAGTTGACCTGGTTGACACTATCTGGAGCATTGTAACTATTCATGGCACGTTCTCTATCTGCCGCAGTCAGCTCGCCATTTTCTCCAGTAGCAAGGAGTTTGGTGCGTCCAAATTCTTGACCTAGCTCTATAAAGGACATTCCTTGCATAAGAATGCTCATCGCTGTTGCTGTCTCAACCTGACGCATAATCTTATCTGAACTATGATCTGGGTGAAGGGTTGCTAACAAATCATGCAAGTTGTAATTATCATGGGCTTCCACGTAGTTAAGAACTTGGTTTGGACTAAGATATGAACCCAACTCTCGGCTACCAAGAATAGCTTTGGCTACAATCGGTTCTGTAGCTGCACCGCTAACAAATCCTGCCTTAATTGAGCCGTAAACTTCTCCTCCTTTGATGGCATCACGCTGATCGTCGTTGAAGAATCCAATATTTGGCATCTGGTAGGCATTATCCTTCTTGGCCTTGTCATAAGGTGCAAGACCGGTCCCCATATCCCAGCCTTCTCCATAGGTGATAATACGAGGATCAACTTCATCAAGTGCCCAACGAATTGCCTGCATGGTTTTAACATCATGAATTCCCATCAAGTCGAAACGGAAACCGTCAATATTGTATTCTTTCACCCAATAAAGGAGTGAGTCAATCATATACTTGCGGTACATTTCGTGTTCGCTTGCGGTTTCATTTCCAACACCTGTGCCGTTTTGGAAGGTTCCATCTGGATTCATACGATAGTAATAATCGGGAACAGTTGTTTGGAAAGGTGCATCAACCGTTGAGAAGGTATGGTTGTAAACGACATCCATAATGACACCGATTCCCGCATCATGATATGCTTGAATCATGGTTTTAAGGTCTCGAATAACCTGTCCAGGATCATCTAGATTGCTAGAGAAACTTGGTTCAGGAGCATTGTAGTTTTGAGGATCATAGCCCCAGTTATAGGTTACATTTCCATCCTCGTCATATTCCTTATGGCGATCAAAGATTGGTTGGAGCTGAACATAATTACAGCCGAGTTCTTTGATATAGTCAAATGCTGTTGCTTGACCATACTGGTTAACCGTTCCAGTATGGGCAGCCCCAAGGAAGGTTCCTCGAAGGTTTTCTGGAACTCCAGATGTCGGCGATTTTGTAAAATCACGAATGTGCATCTCACAAATAACGGCTTTACATGGGTTTTCCAAACGCCAAGGAGCATCTGTCCCATGTTTGACTTTAAATCCTTCTACCTGTCTATCTTGCTGAGATAGGATGACAGAACGTTTCCCGTCAGGACTTGTAGCGATAGTGTAAGGATCTCGTGTCAAAGTCTGGTGGTGCGGAAACTCAATCTGATACTGATAGGCTTTACCTGCAAGATTTTCATCCAGGTCTACACTCCAAACACCAATGGTATTGTACTTATGGCTGTATGAATAGCTATTCCCACGCTCGAGATTAAAGGTTTTCCAAATCGGCGCGTCGTTACTTGTATTTTCATAAACGACCACTTGGACTGCTGTAGCGGTTGGAGCCCAGAGTTTAAAGCTCGTCTGGTAGTCTGAGATACTGTAACCTAACTCTCCTTGGTATCCCCAATGATGATCAAAACTTTCACTGTGAAAAGCTTTATCAAAAGCAAACGGGTTTCGATCTTTATAGCAAGGACTTGCAATGGCTGGATTTTCAGAATAATAAACCGTCTCATCACCATCTAATATCCAAACCTCAGTCAACAGTGGATAATAGTTAAACCGTAGGAGATAGTCTTTTGTCTTTCCATCTATTTCGACAGAAAAGGTTAAAGTATCGAGTCTTTCTTCACTTGTGACTGTAAAGGAGAATTTTGCTCCAAAATAGTCATTTTCATAATACAAATTTTCTTTAACATCTGCTTGTTTTCTACTGAATGAACAAGCATCATAATCCCCATTCTTTCGGTGAAAATGGATGACTACAGGGTATCTATACATTTCTTTTCCTAATTTCTAATTTCAATTTAAATTTTTAAGTCATGCTGAAGAATTTAACGGGAATTTCAGCACAATAGAGAATAGCATTAATAGATATAAAAACACATCAGGAGAGATAATTTCAGACTATCTAACATCTAGTTTTTAACTATTCTTTACAAACTTTCTAGCCAAGCTTCATCTCGAACTTCAATACCAAGTTCCTGTGCTTTTTGGAGCTTGCTTCCTGCATCTGCTCCTGCTACGACAAGATTCGTTTTCTTGGATACACTGCCTGTGACTTTGGCACCGAGACTTTCGAGTTTACTTTTTGCTTCAGAGCGAGTGAGGCGTTCCAATTTCCCCGTTAGCACAACGGTCAAACCTGACAAGGCCGCATCTGCCACTACTGTCTGTCCTTTGTGGTCCAGATTGACTCCAGCTTCTTTCAACTCGTCTAAGAGAATCTTTGATCCTTCTGTAGCAAAATAAGTCTGAAGACTTTGTGCAATCACACTACCCAAGCTCTCGATACTTGCTACTTCCTCAGGATCAGCTTGGGCTAGATTTTTAATAGAATGGAAATGTTGGAGCAAGAGCTGGCTAGCCTTGCTTCCGACATGGCGAATTCCCAGACCAAACAAGAGCTTTTCAGCAGAGTTTTCCTTGGATGCTTGAATTGCCTGATATAGTTTAGAAGCAGACTTTTCCTTGACGCCCTCTAAAAGAAGGAAATCGTCTTCTTTCAAATGGTAAATATCTGCCACATCCTTAACCAGATTAGCAGCAAAAAGCTTTTCAACGATAGATGGACCAAGTCCTGTAATATTCATGGCATCTCGAGAGGCAAAGTGAATCAAGCCTTCCATGATTTGGGCAGGGCAGCGAGGATTGATACAACGAAGAGCCACTTCATCTTCAAAATGAAGCAACTGACTGTCACAGCTCGGACAGTTAGTCGGAATATCTAGTTTTTCTTCAGAAACACGTTTAGACTCTACCACACGCAGAACAGCAGGGATGATATCTCCAGCCTTATAAACGATAACCGTATCATCTTTGCGGATATCCTTTTCAGCGATATAATCTACATTATGCAAGGTTGCACGGCTAACAGTTGTCCCAGCAAGCTGAACAGGTGTTAGATTGGCAGTCGGAGTCACAACACCCGTCCGACCTACTGTCCAGTCAACTGAAAGGAGCTGGGCTTCTTTTTCTTCAGCGGGAAATTTATAAGCTACTGCCCACTTGGGTGCTTTAACGGTAAAGCCGAGTTCTTCTTGACCTGCTAAGTCATTGACCTTGATGACCACCCCATCGATATCGTAAGGAAGTTTCTCCCGTTCTTGTCCTACTTCTTGGATGAAATCCCATATCTCATCTATACTTTTAGCCAATATTCGTTTAGGATTAACTACAAAACCAAGCTGTTCAAGATGCTCCAAGACTTTTTCTTGACTATCACGAGTAGAAGGGCTGGCTTCTTGATAGAGGAAAGTCGCAAGATTGCGTTTGGCCACTACTGCTGTATCCAACTGACGCAAGGTGCCTGCAGCTGCGTTACGAGGATTAGCAAATTCAGGCTCCCCATTTTCTTGGCGGGCTTGGTTGACTTGATCAAACGAAGCGCGTGGCATATAACACTCTCCACGAACAGTGATATCAAGTTCTTCTGGCAAGGTCAAAGGAATGTCCTTGACACGCTTGAGGTTCTCTGTGATATTTTCACCAACAGAACCATCCCCACGTGTCGCACCGACAACCAAAATCCCCTTTTCATACGTAAGTGAGATAGACAAACCATCGATTTTCAGCTCGCAAATATAGGTCGGATGGGGTAATTCCTTTCGCACACGCGCATCAAAAGCTTCTAACTCTTCACGTGAAAAAGCATCCTGCAAACTATAAAGAGGATACTGATGACTGTATTTTTCAAAACCATCTAAAACCTTACCACCAACACGATGGGTCGGACTGTCCGCTAAAACTTGATCCGGATAGGCGGCTTCCAATTCGACCAACTCTCGGTAGAGGCGATCATACTCACTATCTGAAACCGAGGGATTGTCACTCGTATAGTACTCGGTCGCATAGCGGTTAAGTAAGGCAACTAACTCATTCATTCTCTCATTCATAATCCCATTTTACCACAAAGCAAGCCCTCCTCACAATAGAGAAGGACTGAAAAATGGTTTGTAGTGTAATATTTTCTAAAAAAGAGAAATTATAACTCTTTTTTAAAATGACTTCGCACATAAACGAGGGAAAAACAAGACAGGACAATAACCCCGCTTCCAATTATCAGAAAAGAAGAGAGATGGACACTTGGTAGCACCGTCATAAAGCCTTTTGCAATCGGCATAAATAGGATGGCTAAGGTAAAAATGGTGCTTAGTACTCTTCCCAAGTATTCCCCCTCAACCTTGGTTTGTACCTGAGTAAAAAAGTGAATATTAAAAATCGTCATAAACAGTTCACAAACTAAATTTCCAGAAAAGGAAAGAAAAGCTGGTAGTGGTAATCCCATCATAAAAACTCCAACTCCAGTCAAGGCCAATAAAATCAAAAGATTATAAACACTTGCCTTTATTTTACTAGCTAGAAGAGCTCCGATAATCGAACCAATAGCGCCCATAGTCAAAATAGTTGCATAAGCTCCTTCTACCCCGTATAGTCGATTTGAAAAAGGGAGGAGAAATTCAAAAGCTGCAAAAAAGAAATTAACACTGGAAGCTACTACCAAAAGGAAAAAGATCTCTTGCTGGCGCCAAATATAGCGAATCCCTTCTTTCATATCAGCAAAAATATTTTTCCAGCTGAAAGTCTTTTTCTCTTGTTCCTGAGTCTCTTTTTGGGGGAGAAAAGCTACTAAAGTAAATGCGATGAAAAAGCTAATGGCATCTAAAACAAGCGTCATATGGAGACTGGCAAATTGTAAAACGATGAAAGAAAGTACAGGGGAGCTAACACCGACAACCTGCAAAACGAGCTCTAAGCGAGCATTGTAGGTCACAATTTCGTCTTTCTCTACAACCTCAGTTATAATGGCTTTGTTGGCTGTACGAGAAAATGCAAAGGCAACCGCCTGAACAATATTTGCGAGGATCAGAGCAGCAATCATCAAGCTATCATTTCTGATGAAAGAAATAGCTAAGCAAAGAACGCCACAAATCAAGTCCGTCGTCATCAAAATTTTGCGACGCGAAAAGCGGTCTGAAATCACTCCGCCAAAGGGATTGACTAGAATTGATGTAACCAACTCAGAAATTTGATAAAGCCCAAGAACAGTCTGCCCTATCGTCCCCATTGATGCTAACCAAACACTGTTTCCATAATCATAGAGCATATTCCCTATCTTATTAATAGCCCCACGACTAATCAACTGGATTGCATGTCGATTCATATAAAAAGCTCCTCTCAAATTTTGAAACTATTGTATCAAAACTGAAAGGAGTCTCTTTATTTTTCCCTTATTTGGGAAATTTAAGCATTTACAAATTTTTCATAATGTTCCTGATAGTAAGCCACTTGCTCTGGAAGTCCAAGTACATCAAAAATATGCATGGCTTCCTGCATCTGACAACAACCTTCTTCTTTCAAGTCTCTCTGGTAGAGGGCAAAACCTTTGAGATAATGGAAGATATTGCGCTCATAAAGCTTGATACCATTTCCAATCAACTTCTCCACATAGGCCTCAAAATAGTCCGCATTCGCAAAAGAACGGTTCTCCAAACAATGCTGGTAACAGTTAAGAGCTAAAATCAAAACGAGTTTACGATGCCGACCAATTTCCTTGTAGTAGTCTTCCCTCTCCATCACTTCTCTGCCAATCCGAGCTACATAGTCCACATTATAGAAAGTATAGAGGTTACCGAAAAGAATCAACTCATACATAGTCCATTCTTCTGTTTGAAAAAGATAATCTGCTACCTTTTCCAAATCACTCTGACTCATCCTGTAATGAGCATCTCTTTGACAAATCAGACCTTGTAGCAGAATCCAATTCAGCTCAAAATAGAGGGGATTGGTCGAACTCTTTGCTTTCTCAAGCTGTTCCTTTTGAAGCTTTTGAAAACCTGCAATATCATTTGAGTAGTAAAGCGGAATAATCTGTGCCATCAAGGCAACATGTTCATGATTTTGAAAATCTCTAGCCTTGTCCATGAAATTTTCAATAGTCACATGAATATTGTCCAAAATCTCAAAGAAACGAGAAACTGCTAGATCAGACTCCCCAAGCTCGAAGCGAGATAATTGAGAGGTTGAACATGATTCTCCTGCCGCCTCTTTCAAGGAGTACTTCCCACTTGTTCGAAATTCACGAAATACCTTTCCAAGATGTTCCATTTCTTATACCTGCTCCGATAATTCTTCCCACTCAAGCATAGCTTCTTCCTGACGATGGCTGATTTTATCCAGTTCAGCCTGCAAATCCATGAGCTTTTCAGCATCGTTGGTTTCCAGCATTTGTTCAGAAATGGCTTGACTTTGAGTTTCTAACTCTTCGATTTCAGCTTCTAGATTTTCGATTTGTCGCATGAGTTTGCGAACTTCTTTTTGACTTTCTTTCTGAGCTTGGTAGTCATTAGCTGAACTTGCTTCTTTTGCTTGATTACTCATTGAAGCTTCCTCTGTCTGGCTGACTTCTATTTCAGCCTTTTTATCAACATAGTAGTCATAATCTCCAAGGTAGAGGGTTGAACCACTCTCAGACAATTCCAGTACATGAGTGGCTACACGATTGATAAAGTAACGGTCGTGGCTAACAAAAAGAAGGGTTCCATCAAAATCAATCAGAGCATTTTCTAACACTTCCTTGCTATCAATATCCAAGTGGTTGGTCGGCTCGTCCAAAATCAAGAAGTTATTGTTTTCCATTGAAAGTTTGGCAAGCAACAAACGGGCTTTCTCGCCACCTGACAGCATCCCTACAGACTTTTTAACATCATCTCCTGAGAAAAGGAAGGCACCAAGACGGTTGCGGATTTCAACTTCTGGTGTCAGTTTAAAATCATTCCAAAGTTCATCCAGAACCGTATTACTTGGTGTTAGCTTGCTTTGAGTCTGATCATAGTAACCAACATCCACATTAGCGCCAAAACGCCTCTCTCCCTTGATAAAAGGGATCTGGTCTACTATTGACTTGATAAAGGTTGATTTGCCAATACCATTTGGTCCGACAATCGCAACAGCATTCATCTTACGAAGGTCTAGGTTGATAGGTTCTGAGAGTATTTCCCCATCATAACCAATAGACGCATTTTCAACGGTCAAAACGACATTTCCTGACGTTTTTTCAGACTGGAAGGTCATATTGGCTGATTTCTTGCCAACTTCAGGCTTGTCCAAACGCTCCATTTTTTCTAGTTGTTTACGGCGAGATTGAGCACGTTTGGTTGTTGAAGCTCGGACTAGATTGCGATTGACAAAGTCTTCTAGAGCCGCGATTTCCTTCTGTTGCTTTTCATAGTTTTTTGCCTCAGTAGCTAGCTTTTGCTCCTTTAACTCAACAAAACGAGAATAATTGCCCGCATAACGATCCAAGGAATGCTTAGTCAAATCCAGTGTAACCGTCGCAACCTTGTCCAAAAAGTAACGGTCGTGACTGACAATAATGAGGGCGCCGCTATAGTTCACCAAGTAATTCTCTAGCCAGGCTATGGTTTCGATATCCAAGTGGTTGGTTGGCTCGTCCAAGACCAAGAGATTGGGCTTTTCAAGAAGCATTTTAGCCAGTGCCAGACGGGTATTTTGACCACCCGAAAGCTCGGCAATTTTCATCTGCCACATAGACTCGTCAAACTTGAATCCATTCAAAATCGCTCGAATATCAGCTTCGTAAGTAAAGCCACCATCCTGGCGGAAATTCTCTGATAAACGATCATAATCCGCCATCAGTTTATCTAGATCTTCACCAGACTTTTCACCCATCTCCAACTCCATCTGACGCAGTTGTTTATCTGTCCGACGCAAGTCATCAAAGACGTGAAGCATTTCATCGTAGATGGTATTTTCAGACTCAAAACGGCTATCTTGGGCTAGGTAAGAGAGAGAAATATCTTTTTTCTTATTGATTTCTCCACTAGTTGGCTCCTCTTCCCCAACCAAAATCTTTAAAAGAGTAGACTTACCTGCACCATTTTTCCCAACAAGAGCAATCCTGTCTCGTTCATCAACTTGCAGGTTGATATTATCAAAAAGAACCTCTCCTGCAAAAGAACGTTCAATTTTATTAGCTTGTAGAATAATCATATCTCTATTTTACTATCTTTTTCTCTTTTGCACAATTGCAATGAAAAAAGTTCGAGTCATAAACTCGAACCTTTCATCTTAGTATCCAATGCCTCCACGGAATGTGCGAGCCATATCTTTCAATTCATAGTTTTTAGAAGAGGTATCGATGGTCCATTTTCCATCTTTCTTAGTCATTTTAATTTCATAACCCTCTTTCTTCATGTTATCACTAGTGTCTAGAGGAGTTGAATCAAATTGACTTGGTGCATTTTCTAAAATGTATTTTTCACCAGCTTTCATAGCTTCAGAGTAGTTGCTATATTTACCTTTGTTTTCTTCGTAGAATTTACGGCTCAATTCATAAACATTCAAGTTATCCAAGTCGATTGTTTCTGGTCTAACATAAACAACAGCATAGTCTGGCAAGTATGTCTTCACCTTGTAATCAACTTTTGCTCTCTTAGCATTTGCTTTGATGTAAGCATCTGCGAATGTTCTAAGTTCTGAATCAGACGGTTTGTAGTTATAGAAGCCTTTTCCGAACGATTCTGTAAATTTCTTGATAAACTCTTCTTTATCAGCTTTCGCATCGTTTGTGAATTCAGCACTATTATCAGAAGATTTTTTATCATCAGCAAGCGCAACAACTTGTGACTTATTATCAGTAGCACTTAGGTTCGTTCCACCACCAGAACTTTCCCCATTAAGGTAAACAGCATCGACATATTTTTTCATTACATCTTTCGCTTCATCAATATTGTCTTCATACTGACTTGGATCCACCTTGATTGCTACATCGTTATTCTTTTTAGAATTTTCTTTGATGTCATCGTAAAAGCTAGGTGCAAAGTGAAGTTCATACTTAGCATTCTTATCGACTTCATACACTACGTAACCAGCAACGCTCTTTCCTTTAGAAAGACTGTCACCATATGACATAAATTTCGTTTTACTGTCGCTTTCATAAACTTGAATTGGTTGTAATTTTTCATCCTTTTCATTGTATAGCGTGATATCTTGGCTAGTAAAACTAAACTGTTTATCACGATTGTTCTTGATTTCGACTTGAAGTGCAAGGTAGCTTGAAGATGAATCTTCATCTTTAGGCAATACAAACATACCGTCTTTTACTGAAACTTCAAAGTTTGAGTTCGAGGCAGTACCATTGTCGCTTGCTTTTTTGGAAGCTCCACAGGCAACCAGTGCTAAAGCTGATAAAAGCAAAGCAGAATGCTTAAGAATTTTTTTCATAATGGATTCTCCTTTAATGATTTACTATATTTTACCATACGTAGAATAAAAATCAAAACAGAAACCAGAATTTTTCAAAATATCTTAAATTTATAGAGTTTTAACTTAAATTTTTCTATCTGTTCATTTGATACATTAAAGGATTCTTTATAAAAAGAATAGAATATAACAATATTTTTGATTTTTTTCTTCAACAAACCTACAAAATGAATTATAAACTTTCATGTTATAAAGTATCTAATAATTAATTTTCATCCCTAACTTAGTATAAGTAAGCACAGTCCCCACCATTTTCCCGCTAAAGTACAAAAGTTAATTTCCTACATTTTAAGTTATGCTAACGTTTTACTAAAATGTCAAATCGTGATATAATGAAAGCGATTAAAGCAAATAAACAAAGGAGACACTCTATGACTTACCAAGAAAATTATCAAAAATGGGTCGATTTTGCTGACCTTCCAGACTACCTTCGTCAAGACTTAATCAATATGGACGAAAAAACAAAGGAAGACGCCTTTTATACCAATCTTGAATTTGGTACTGCAGGTATGCGTGGCTTGATTGGTGCTGGTACAAACCGCATCAACATCTACGTTGTTCGCCAAGCAACTGAGGGTTTGGCTCGTTTGATTGAGTCAAAAGATGGAAATGAAAAAGAACGTGGTGTGGCGATTGCCTATGATAGCCGTCACTTCTCACCTGAGTTTGCCTTTGAATCTGCTGCAGTTCTTGCTAAACACGGTATCAAATCTTACGTATTTGAAAGCCTCCGTCCAACTCCAGAACTCTCATTTGCAGTTCGTCACCTCAACTGTTTTGCAGGTATCATGATTACTGCCAGTCACAACCCTGCTCCATTTAACGGTTACAAGGTTTATGGTGAAGACGGTGGACAAATGCCTCCACATGATGCAGATGCTTTGACAACTTACATTCGTGCAATCGAAAATCCATTCGCTGTGGAAGTTGCCGATGTAGAAGCGGAAAAAGCTTCTGGCTTGATTGAAGTTATCGGCGAAGCTGTTGATGCAGAATACCTTAAAGAAGTTAAAGACGTAAACATCAACCCAGCCTTGATCGAAGAATTCGGTAAAGACATGAAGATTGTCTACACACCACTTCATGGTACGGGTGAAATGTTGGCTCGTCGTGCTCTTGCTCAAGCAGGATTTGACTCTGTTCAAGTTGTTGAAGCACAAGCAACTGCTGATCCTGACTTCTCAACTGTAAAATCTCCAAACCCAGAAAGCCAAGCAGCCTTCGCCCTTGCTGAAGAACTTGGTCGTCAAGTTGGTGCAGATGTGCTTGTTGCAACTGACCCTGACGCTGACCGTGTTGGTGTTGAAGTTCTTCAAAAAGATGGTAGCTACCTTAACCTTTCAGGTAACCAAATCGGTGCTATCATGGCTAAATACATCTTGGAAGCCCACAAAAATGCTGGAACTCTTCCTGAAAATGCAGCTCTCTGCAAATCCATCGTATCAACTGACTTGGTAACGAAGATTGCTGAAAGCTACGGCGCAACCATGTTCAACGTTTTGACAGGTTTCAAATTTATCGCAGAGAAAATCCAAGAATTTGAAGAAAAACACAATCACACTTACATGATGGGATTTGAAGAAAGCTTCGGTTACTTGATTAAACCATTCGTACGTGATAAAGACGCCATCCAAGCCGTTCTTGTCGTTGCTGAGCTTGCTGCCTACTACCGTTCACGTGGTTTGACACTTGCTGACGGTATCGAAGAAATCTACAAAGAATACGGCTACTACGCTGAAAAGACTATCTCTGTTACCCTTTCTGGTGTTGATGGTGCAGAACAAATCAAGGAAATCATGGCTAAGTTCCGTAACAATGCTCCAAAAGAATGGAATGCAACAGCTATCACTGTCGTAGAAGACTTCAAGGCTCAAACTGCTACTGCTGCTGATGGTACTGTTACAAACTTGACAACTCCTCCAAGTGATGTGTTGAAATATACACTTGCTGACGGTTCATGGATTGCAGTTCGCCCTTCAGGTACAGAACCAAAAATCAAGTTCTACATTGCTGTTGTGGGTGAAAGCAATGAAGATTCACAAGCTAAGATTGCCAACATCGAAGCTGAAATCAATGCTTTTGTTAAATAAGAAACTATAAAAGATGAGACCAACCAATCTCATCTTTTTTTCGTATCAAATCTAAGCATTTTTAGAAACTTTATGGCATACTAGACTTATCAATGAAAGCGAGGTAATCTCATGGAACAATTTTTAGAAAACATCAAAGACCTTGAAGTCACTACAGTTGCGCGTGCACAAGAAGCTCTTGATAAAAAAGAAACTGCAATCTTCTTTATTGGTCGCAAAACTTGCCCTTACTGCCGTAAATTTGCAGGCACATTGGCAGGTGTCGTAGCTGAAACCAAAGCTCACATCTACTTCATCAACAGTGAAGAACCAAGCCAACTCAATGAATTGCAAGAATTCCGCTCACATTATGGAATTCCAACCGTACCAGGATTTGTTCACATTGCAGATGGCCAAATCAATGTCCGTTGCGACTCTTCCATGTCCACACAAGAAATCAAGGAATTTGCTGGATTGTAAAAAAACCACTCATCGAGTGGTTTTTTTTATGGTCTAAATTATTTTTTTCAAGCAAGTCTTGTATCATTCTATGCAGTTCTTCTATCTTTTCAGATTGTTTCTCTAGTAATATTCTTTGACTCCGTAATTCGTCTTGGAGGTTATCAAGTTTTATCTGCTCATCTGGATTATCCTTTACAAGAAAGTTTGTCAAGGCACTCGTTAACATCCCTATTGTGCCAATACCAACAAGCATTAGTAAAACAGCTAACCACTTTCCAAAAATCGACGCAGGAACAATATCTCCATAACCAACAGTCGTTACAGTCACAAGCGCCCACCAAAGACTATCTGAGAATGATTTTTCTTCAACAACAGATAAAATTGAACTACCTACCAGTACAATAAAGGAATTGAGATAGAAAATATAAAGTAAGCCATTTGTTCGTAAGAGTTTTCCAACCTTTTTTTCCAACTTGCCAGTCAATCCAACGACTCTTAAAAGACGAGTTAGTTTCAGTAATTTTGTCAGCCTTGTTAAGCGGAAGATACGCCCTAAGCGAAATACTGTAAAAATAGCATTCAAAGGAAGGATAGCTAGCAAATCGAAGATATTTTCAAGTATAAATCTCCATTTTTCTTTACTTGAAAAAAACCGCCAACCATAATCCACCGCAAAGATAAACCAAAGTAGTAAGTCAATAATACTATAGGGTGGATTATCCAAATCAATCATCTCAGCAAATCCAAGCAAAACAAGGACAACGGATATCAATGCAAGAATGATAATCGTTGTGTCATAGTAATCCTTTAATAACCATTTTCTCTTCACACTACTACTCCTTTAGTTATTTTTATCATTATACCACACTAAAACCCTGATAAAGTACAAAACAAAAGAAGGCACTCGCCTTCTTTTTTATATATCTGTCAATGGTGTTGCAGTATCTGGTGAGGTATCGTAAACTTTAAAGTCTACTCCGACTCCCAGATCCGCTTGGGCTAGCTGGTTGACCATAGTCATATGAGCCAGTTCTTTGATATTGTTCTCTTTAGACAAATGCCCAAGATAGATTTTCTTTGTTCGATTTCCCATTGCACGAATCATGGCCTCAGCACCGTCTTCGTTAGAAAGGTGACCGAGATCCGATAGGATTCGTTGTTTGAGTCGCCAAGCATAAGATCCTGCTCGCAAGATTTCTACGTCGTGGTTGGACTCGATGAGATAACCGTCAGCATTTTCGACAATCCCAGCCATACGGTCACTGACATAACCTGTATCGGTCAACATGACGAAGCTCTTGTCGTCTTTCATAAATCGGTAAAACTGGGGTGCTACTGCATCATGGCTGACACCAAAACTCTCAATGTCGATATCGCCAAAGGTTTTGGTTTTGCCCATTTCAAAGATATGCTTCTGCGAAGAGTCCACCTTGCCGAGGTACTTACTATTTTCCATAGCCTGCCAGGTCTTTTCATTGGCGTAAAGATCCATGCCATATTTACGAGCCAAGACACCGACTCCATGGATATGGTCTGAGTGCTCATGCGTAATCAAAATCGCATCCAGATCTTCTGGTTTGCGATTGATTTCAGCTAGCAGGCTGGTAATCTTCTTACCAGACAGGCCTGCATCCACTAGGATCTTCTTTTTTGGGGTTTCCAGATAAAAGGAATTTCCACTGGAACCTGATGCTAAAATACTGTATTTAAAGCCTATTTCACTCATTCTAGTCTTCTATTTCGTCCTCCCATATTTCTTCTTTTACGGCATCCTTATCATAAGGGAGCACTATGGTAAAGGTCGATCCCTTACCGTATTCACTTTTGGCCCATATAAAGCCATTGTGTTGTTTGATGATTTCTTTTGCGATAGCCAGGCCTAGACCAGTTCCACCTTGAGCCCGGCTTCTTGCACGATCCACACGGTAGAAACGGTCAAAAATCTTCGGCAAGTCTTGCTTTGGAATACCTAGACCTTGGTCTTTGATGGATAAAATCATCTGGTCATCTGTGGTCTTCATGCTGACAGTGATTTTCCCACCATCTGGTGAGTACTTGATGGCATTGTTAAGAATATTATCAATCACCTGAGTCATCTTATCGGTATCAATCTCGATCCAAACTGAATTAATAGGGTAATCTCTGACAAGCTCATATTTTTTCTCGTCATCCTGGCTTCTCATCTTATCAAAGCGGTTGAGAATAAAGGTGATGAATGCTGTAAAATTAATCAATTCCACATCTAACTGAGTGGTCGCATTATCAATACGAGAGAGATGCAAGAGATCTGTCACCATCCGCATCATACGGTTGGTTTCATCGAGTGAAACCTTGATAAAATCAGGAGCAACAGGATCATACAGAGCTCCCTCGTCCAAGGCTTCAAGATAAGATTTAACACTGGTCAAAGGAGTTCGCAACTCGTGACTCACGTTCGAAACAAAGAGTCTTCGCTCACGCTCTTCCTTCTCCTGCTCGGTCGTATCATGTAAAACGGCAACCAAACCAGAGATGAAACCTGACTCACGACGAACCAGAGCAAAACGTACACGAAGGCTCAGGTATTCCCCATTCACATCCTGGGAGTCAATCGTCAACTCAGGAATCTGTGTAATTAGATCACGCAGCTCATACTCATCTTCTATCTTAAGCAATTCAAGGATGCTTTTATTCAGAACATCTTCTTTCTGCACACCGAGCTGTTTCTTGGCCATATCGTTGATCATAGTAATCTGGCCACGACGATTGGTCGCAAGAACGCCATCTGTCATGTAAGAAAGAATACTGTTCAATCGTTTACTCTCTTGTTCCAGATTTTCTTGGGTCAAACGAATAACTTCTGACAAATCGTTCAGATTATTGGTGATATTGGTGATTTCTGTACTTCCTTGCAAGTCCAAAACTTGAGAATAATCACCTGCAATCAAGTCCTTAACCTTTTGATTTATCTCCTTCAGACGGATATTATCCCGACGATTTTCCAGTAACAGCAAGGTCACCACCAGGATAAAGCCCAGTAAAATCAAGATAAAGATAAAATCGCTGGTCAGAATAGTTTGTCTAATATCTTCAATCATTATTTCTCATATAGTATCCAACACCACGACGTGTGAGAATGTACTCTGGACGACTTGGAGTGTCTTCTATTTTCTCACGCAAGCGTCTAATGGTCACGTCCACAGTACGAACATCACCAAAATAGTCATAACCCCATACAGTCTCAAGCAAGTGTTCACGCGTAATCACTTGTCCAATATGAGATGCCAAGTGATACAAGAGTTCAAACTCACGGTGGGTCAAATCTAACTCCTCACCATATTTCTTAGCCACGTAAGCATCTGGAACGATTTCCAAATCACCAATTTGTAAAGGTTGCGTCTTCTTCTCGTCAGACTCTTGGCTATCTACTGAAACTAGGTCTGTACGACGAAGCAGGGCCTTGACACGAGCCTGCAACTCACGATTTGAGAAAGGTTTTGTAACATAATCATCTGCACCTAACTCTAAACCAATAACCTTGTCAAATTCGCTATCCTTAGCTGATAGCATGATAATCGGAACGCTACTAGTCTTACGAATAGCTTTAGCAACTTCTAAACCATCAATTTCAGGTAACATCAAGTCGAGGATAATAATATCCGGTTGCTCTACTTCAAATAGCTCGATCGCCTCACGACCATTGAAGGCTGTAACAACTTCATAACCTTCCTTGGCCATATTAAACTTAATAATATCTGAGATTGGTTTCTCATCATCTACAATTAATATTTTTTTCATTTTATCACCTTTTTCTCTATCTATTATAACAAAAAAATGCAAAGAAGGCACAAATGGCTACTGTAAGCCTTCATCTTCAAGAGTTGTTTTTATAAGCCTGCCAAATTTTTTGTTGAGGTTTCGCAAGTGGATAATCAGAAAACTCCTGAGGAGAAACCCAGCGAATTTCTCTGTCCGAAAACTGTTTCGAATCTGTCACTTGGCCTGCTAGGATTTGAATATGCCATTTCCGATGACTAAATACATGCTTGACCTGGTCAAATACTTGCTGGGACCAATTCACTTCTAAATCATAATCCTGCTCAAAGTTTTCTTGAGGGCTTGGTCCAAATGCTCTGCTTTCCTCTTTGACTTGAGAAAAGAGATCTAGCTGATCGTCATCACTTGAGAAATCATCAACTTCAATCAATGGGAAATGCCAAAAACCTGCTAGTAGTTTCTCGCTTTCGTTTTTCTCAAGAAGATATTGACCATAGTCATTGCGTACAACCAAAGCCTTGAGATAAATTGGTAGGGGCTTTTTCTTGGGTTCTTTAATCGGATAACGATCCATGGTTCCATTCTTATAGGCTGCGCTAAATTCCTTAACAGGACTTTCTTCTGGTCGAGGGTTAACCGGAGACTCTATATCAGAGCCCAAGTCCATCAGAGCTTGGTTAAAGTCACCTGGTCGTTTCGGGTCAATCAAGATTTCCATCATGGCTTGGAAAATCTTTCGATTACTAGGAACTCCGATATCATAATTTACCTCAAACAAGCGTGCCAAAACCCGCATGACATTGCCATCAACTGCTGGCTCGGGTAAATTAAAAGCGATACTGGAAATTGCTCCCGCAGTGTAGGGGCCAATCCCTTTCAAGCTAGAAATCCCTTCGTAAGTGTTTGGAAATTTCCCTTCAAAGTCTGTCATAATCTGCTGAGCCGCCGACTGCATATTGCGTACGCGGGAATAATAGCCCAACCCCTCCCAAGCTTTCAGTAAACGCTCCTCAGGCGCATTTGCCAAACTTTCTACTGTTGGAAACCAGTCCAAGAATCGTTCGTAGTAGGGAATAACCGTATCTACCCTAGTCTGCTGCAGCATGATTTCAGAAACCCATATGTGATAAGGATTTTTACTTCTTCGCCAGGGTAAATCTCGCTTGTTTTCATCATACCAGTTGAGGAGTTTCTCACGAAAAGAGAAAATCTTTTCCTCTGGCCACATGTCAACACCGTATTCTTTCAAATCTAACATATATCTAGTATAACATAGAAGCTTCTAACTGTCTTTTTCTCAGTACTAAAAAGCCTCTTCCCATGGGAAAGAGGACTAAACCTTATTGATGAACCGCTTGGGCAGCAGTGATAAGGGTCAACTTGTACACATCATCTGCATTACATCCACGAGAAAGGTCGTTTACTGGCTTGTTCAAACCTTGCAAAACAGGTCCGACAGCCGCAAAACCACCGAGACGTTCTGCCATCTTATACCCAATATTTCCGGCTTCAATACCTGGGAAGATAAAAACATTTGCTTGACCAGCTACGTTACTTCCTGGAGCTTTTAGAGCTGCAGTTTCAGGAACAAAGGCAGCGTCAAATTGCAACTCCCCATCAATCTCAAGGTCGGGACGCAAGTCGTGAGCAATTTTAGTTGCTTCTACGACCTTATCAACACTTTCACCAAATCCTGAACCTTTAGTAGAATAGCTTAGCATAGCAATTTTAGGTTCAATACCAAACATCTTAGCTGTGATTGCTGAATTGATCGCGATTTCAGCCAAGGCTTCTGCATCTGGATTGATGTTAATGGCACAGTCTCCAAATAGGTAACGTTCCGTACCACGAACCATGAGGAAAGCACCTGAAGTACGAGTTACGTTTGGACGAGTTTTAATGATTTGTAGGGCTGGGCGAACTGTTGAAGCAGTTGAGTGAATTGCACCAGATACCATACCGTCAACCAAGCCCAAGTAGACTAGCATCACACCAAAGTAGTTGACATCATCAACCAAAACTTTGCGCGCTTCTTCTTCAGTCATTTTGCCCTTACGACGCTCTACCAAGGCAGCAACCATTTCTTCAAATTGAGGATAGTGTTGAGGGTCAATGACTTCATAACCATCCATGATTCCTTCAATTTCAAGATAAATTTTAACTTTTTCAGGATTTCCAAGCAAAACAGGGATTACTTCTGTTTCTTTTACCAAGCGTTTTGTCGCTTGAAGAATACGTGGCTCTTCTCCTTCAGGGAGAACGATACGAGCATTTTTGCCAACCAGGTTGGCTTTGAGACTTTCAAAAACTTCCATGAGTTTTCTCCTTTAAGAAAATAAATTATACTCCAAATAGTTTTTAAAGAGTATTAGTTGATAACTGAGTAATAAGATTGCTGAAATCATCCGGTAAGGGGCTTTCTAGCTGCAAATCTTGCTCTAGAAAGGGATGATAAAAAGATAAATAATGGCAATGCAAGGCCTGACGCTGAATGCCGTCGTCTAAACTTCCTCCATAGAGATCGTCTCCTAAAAGAGGAAAACCGATGTGAGAAAAATGCACTCGGATCTGATGAGTTCGTCCAGTATGCAGTTGAATATCGACCAAGTGAATATTTCCGTAAGAAGCTACAACTTTGTATGACGTATGAGCGTATTTCCCACCTTTGGCAACCCGTCTTGTGATAATAGAATCTTCATCACGCGCAATCGGCGCAATAATCTCCCCTTCAGGCTCCAAGACACCAGCTCCTTTAACCAAAGCAAAGTAGCGTTTCTCGATAGACTTTCGTTGCAACTGCTTGTCTAAACGTGCATGAGCGTAGCCGTGCTTGGCAAAAAGCATCAAACCAGAAGTATCTCTATCAAGCCTAGTCACGATGTGAACTTGCTGGTTTTCATAGTTTTGCTTTACATAATAGCCCTTGATAAAATTAGCAATGGTATTGGAATGATTGACACTGGGGATGGAAGCTACTCCATAAGGCTTATTCAAAACCAGAAAATGGTCATCCTCATACAAGATATCGAGTGGTCGATCAATAGCTTCAAGGCTCTCAAACCCTTCCTCTGCAGGGATATCAATAGTTACCCTATCTCCAATATCTAAGAGATAAGTCGCATTTTGTGGTTGGCCATTGACCAGTATAGCCCCGCCTCGAAACTTAATCTTAGCCAAAAGCCCCTTAGAAACCTCATGTTTCTTGAGGAAAGTTTTGACTTTGACGTGCTCATCTGCGATAAATTCGAACCTCATTCATCCACCTCGCCGATGAAGGCATCTTTGACACGATTCCAGAAACTAGTGTGACTTGGAGTCGCTACGAAGTGAATCTTGTGATGGTCGATTTGATACTCAATCCGTTCGATATTACGGAAGGAATAGACGCTGTTATCGACTGATATCGTGTGATAATCATTGCGTGTCGGCAAAAGTTCAATCTTATCTTTTTTGGGAATAATGATCGATGACCCCAAAGTGCGATAGACTCGGTTGTTAAGACTTGCTATTTCCGTCAACTGCAAGGCTTCAATGGTAGGATGCAAGACAGCTCCACCCAAGGACTTGTTGTAGGCGGTACTTCCCGTCGGCGTTGAAACAGTCACTCCATCTCCACGAAATCTCTCAAATGGAACGTGGTTAATGATGATATCCGCAACCATGGTCCGATCTGATCGACGGATACTGGCTTCATTTAAAGCACGGAAGATTTTCACTTCTCCATTTTCAAGCGTTACCTTGACATTCAAGACTGGATAGGAAACTTTGGCACCAGTATCTAGTAAAAGATTGGTCATCAACTGATCCAGCTCAAAATCACGATAATCTGTGTAAAATCCCAAATGCCCTGTATGAACACCTACAAATCGAACCTTGTCTAACTGATTCTCATACTTGTGAAAGGCAGACAAAAGCATTCCATCGCCACCAATCGAAATGACGATGTCGGGATTGGTATCGTTCAGTATAAAATGTTGTTTCTTGAGTTTTTCTCTCAGCTCATGCAAGACCTTCTGACTTTGTGGCTTTCTATTTGCTATGAGGTCAACTCGTTTACCTGTATTCTTCATCTGTATCGTCACTATTTCCTACACCATCGTTTAATTTTCTGCTCAATGGATCAAAGAGAGCCTGCGCTTCCTGGATATCATCACGAATCTTACCCATTTCTTCATCCAGTTGATAGGCTATTTTGGCCGTGATTTCCAGTCTTTTCCTGATTTCTTCTGGAAAATCGCCCTGATATTTATAATTGAGCGAGTGTTCAATCGTAGCCCAGAAATTCATGGCCAAAGTACGTATTTGAATTTCCGCCAAAATCGTCTTCGCTCCGTTTATCGTATCAACCGTGTATTCGACAACCACGTGATAAGAACGATAACCTGAAGCCTTACGATGAGTGATATAGTCTCGTTCCTGAACGACTCTCATATCTTGGCGTTTACGTAGAATCTCAACTACTTCTTTAACGTCATCAACGAACTGAACCATGACACGTAAACCAGCAATGTCTTGCAGATCATGTTCCAGACTTGCATATGTAATTCCTCGACGAGCCATTTTTTCTTTGATACTTTCAATCGGTTTGACACGACCCGTTACAAACTCAATCGGAGAATGCTTGTTTTGCTTACGATACTGTTTGCGAATTCCCCGAAGTTTAATCTTCAATTCACCAACAGCCTGAATGTAAGGATCTAAAAATTCTTCCCATTCTATGGTCATACTTTCTCCCTTGTAATGTTTGATTGCTCTGTCGAAAATCTTTGATTTTTTCAGTACATTCGTATACAATAAATACATTGTCCATTATACCATAAATCGCTTTCAAAGATATAGAAAAGGTTGAAAAAATGAAACATTTAGAAATAGAATTGAAAACACTTCTGAAAAAAGAGGAATATAATCATCTAAAAAAACAGTTTTCCCATATCCAACCCGTCCTTCAGAAAAACTACTACATTGACACACCAGATTTCCAATTGCGTGAAAAGAAGGTTGCCATGCGCATTCGCACTTTTTCAGATTGGGCAGAATTGACCTTGAAAGTGCCTCAAACTGTAGGGAATATGGAATACAACCAGAAACTAACTCTTCCAGAAGCTGAATCGTACCTAGAAAAACAAAAACTACCTCCAGGGCTCGTTCTAGAGAAACTCGCTAAGATTGGCATCGAAAGCCATGACTGGCTTGTTCTAGGCTGCCTTTCCACTCTACGTTATGAAATGAAAACTGAGATTGGCTTAATGGCCTTAGATGAAAGTCACTACTTTGACCAGACGGACTATGAACTCGAGCTTGAAGTCACCGACCATGAAAAAGGGAAAGCTGATTTTAAGAGATTTTTAGATGAAAATCAGATAACCTATCAGAAAGCTCCTTCAAAATTAATTCGTTTTATTAAAAGCATGAAAAAAAGCTGAAATAATCTCCTTTTTTTGGTAAAATAGAAAAGATAAAAATAAAAGAATCTGGCTTTGAAAAACAAAACTTTCTCAAAGAAGATTCACAAAGTTTACAGAGGACGGTCTATAATGTCAGATAGAAACAACATGAAACTTTTCACCCTAAACTCTAACCATGAAATCGCTCAAAAGATTGCGGATACAGTTGGTGTACCTCTTGGGAAATTATCCTCTCGACAATTTTCTGACGGCGAAATCCAGGTCAACATCGAAGAAAGTGTCCGTGGCTACGATGTCTACATCATCCAGTCCACTAGCTATCCCGTTAGCAACCACTTGATGGAGTTGTTGATCATGGTTGATGCTTGTGTACGTGCAAGTGCTCATAGTATCAACGTTGTCCTTCCTTACTTTGGTTATGCTCGTCAGGATCGTATTGCTTCTTCTCGCGAACCCCTCACTGCAAAACTAGTTGCCAATATGCTTGTCAAAGCTGGTGTAAGCCGTGTTCTAACACTTGACCTCCATGCTGTTCAGGTCCAAGGTTTCTTTGACATTCCTGTAGACAATCTTTATACTGTTCCTCTATTTGCTAAGCACTACTGTGATAAAGGTCTTCTTGGCTCTGATGTCGTTGTTGTTAGTCCAAAGAACTCTGGTGTTAAACGTGCACGTAGTTTGGCTGAATACCTTGATGCTCCTATCGCTATCATTGACTACGCCCAAGACGATTCTGATCGTAACGAAGGCTATATCATTGGGGATGTTGAAGGCAAGAAAGCTATCTTGATTGACGACATCCTAAATACTGGTCGTACATTCTCTGAAGCAGCCAAAATCGTTGAACGTGAAGGCGCAACTGAGATTTATGCAGTATCCAGTCACGGTTTATTTGTTGAAGGTGCAGCAGACCTTCTTGACGCTACAAACATCAAAGAAATCCTTGTGACAGACTCCGTAGCGACCAAAGAAAGAACTCCAGAAAATGTATGTTACATTACTGCTAGCGAATTAATCGGAGATGCTATCGTCCGCATCCATGAAAGAAAACCAGTCAGCCCACTCTTTGCTTACAACAAAAAGAAATAAGGTGATTCTTTGATTTATTTGGACAATGCTGCTACGACTCCTATGTCAGCAGTAGCTATTGCAGAAATGACCAAGGTCATGCAAGAAACTCATGGTAATCCTTCTAGTATTCATGGCCATGGTCGACAAGCTGGTAAACTCTTACGAGAGGCTCGTCAAGACTTAGCCCTCTTACTAGGAACCAAACCTCAACATATCTTTTTCACGTCTGGCGGTACAGAAAGTAACAATACAGCCATTATCGGCTATTGTCTCCGTCATCAAAATCGTGGAAAACATATCATCACGACAGCTATTGAACACCATTCTGTACTTGAGACTATCGATTATCTGGTGCAACATTTTGGTTTTGAAGCAACTATCATCCAACCAGTAAATCAAGAAATAACTGCCCAGCAAATTCAAGAGGCCTTACGTGACGATACCATTCTCGTTTCCACCATGTATGCTAATAATGAAACAGGAAGCCTCTTACCTATCGCTGAGATTGGACGTATTTTAAAAGAGCATCCTGCTGCTTATCATGTAGATGCTGTTCAAGCTATCGGGAAGATTCCTATCCATCCCGAGGAATTAGGAATTGATTTCCTCAGCGCTTCTGCCCACAAATTCCATGGACCAAAAGGAGTCGGATTTCTTTACGCTTCTTCCGTGGACTTTGATTCCTACCTTCACGGTGGGGACCAAGAACAAAAGAAACGGGCTGGAACAGAAAATCTTGCTGCCATTGTAGGCATGGTCGCTGCTCTCAAAGAGGATTTAAATGTCCAAGCTCAGCATTACCAAAAACTAAGCGCACTCAAATCTACTTTTTTAGAAGAAATTGCTGATTTAGACTACTATCTCAATAAAAGTCAAGACCAACTACCTTATGTTGTCAACATTGGCTTTCCTGGTCAAAAAAATGATTTGCTCTTGCTACGGTTAGACCTTGAAGGAATTTCAATTTCTACCGGTTCAGCTTGTACTGCTGGTATTGTGCAAACCAGTCATGTGCTTGAAGCATTTTATGGACCAGATTCGCATCGTTTGAAAGAATCTGTCCGTATCAGTCTCTCTCCTCTTAACACCGAAGAAGAACTGAAACAACTTGCACAAACTTTAAAAAATATTATTGGAGATTAAACTAATGGCATTCGAAAAAACCATTAAACTACAAAACTGTCGCTACGACTATACACTTAACCCATCTGTCAAAAAATTCACGCTCAAAGACAATACTTTCTTTGAAACAAAAGTAGGAAACTACGAACTGACTCGTCTACTTGAAAAAGTACCCAACAGCGGTGAAGGTTTCAAGCTAAAAATCATCATCAACAAAGACCTTACAGGTGCTAAACTCAACATCACTGACAAGTCTGGCCTTCGTTTGGTGAATATCTTTAAATCAGAAGACCACCACATTCATCAAGAAAAATTCTACTTCCTCATGGACAGCCTTGTAGAACGCGGTATCTTCATTAAAGAAGAAAGATAATTGACTATGTATCGACTTACCTATCAAGATAACTATCACGTAGAACGTACACTTGAATATAAGGATTACGAAGAGCTTATGTTATCTCTATCAGGCTGCGTGACCCTACCTGATACTCTCCTAATCAGCTCCTTAACGCTGAATGATAAGGTGATTTATCAAGGATTGGTTGGCGATCTCTACCGTTTTCTATCACAAGCTCATTTTTCAGATAAAAACTAAGAAATTTCTTAGTTTTTTCTTGTTTTTGTTGATTTTTTCACAATGTTTCTATAAAATAGAAGAATAGAAAGGTTGTGATTTTGTGAAAGATAAACAGTCTGCTATTCCAAAAGCAACAGCAAAAAGACTCTCACTTTACTATCGAATTTTCAAGAGATTTCATGCAGAAAAAATCGAACGTGCCAACTCCAAGCAAATTGCAGAGGCTATCGGTATCGATTCTGCGACCGTTCGTCGGGATTTTTCCTATTTTGGTGAACTAGGTCGTCGTGGTTTTGGTTACGATGTCAAAAAATTGATGAATTTTTTTGCTGATCTCCTAAATGATAACTCAATTACAAATGTTATGCTGGTTGGGATTGGAAATATGGGCCATGCCCTTCTCCACTACCGCTTCCATGAGCGTAACAAGATGAAAATTATCATGGCCTTTGACCTAGATGACCATCCAGAAGTTGGAAGCCAGACACCTGATGGAATTCCAATCTATGGTATCTCACAGATTAAAGAAAAAATCAAAGAAGCAGATGTCAAAACTGCTATCCTAACAGTTCCAAGTGTTAAATCACAAGAAGTTGCCAATCTTTTGGTTGATGCAGGTATAAAAGGTATTCTCAGTTTTTCCCCTGTTCACCTTCACCTCCCAAAAGATGTGGTCGTTCAGTATGTCGATTTGACAAGCGAACTCCAAACCCTCCTCTATTTTATGCGTAAAGAGGATTAGAAAGCGAAAGCATTTATGAAAAAACCAGTTATTGGGATTACAGGAAATGAAAAAGCTCATCCAGATGATGACATCATGATGAGCTATGCGGCGAAAGGCTTTGTTGAAGGAGTCAAGGACGCTGGCGGAATTCCAATCATCCTACCGATTGGTGATCAAGAAATGGCTGCCTATTACATCAGTATCATTGATAAGCTCATCCTAACGGGTGGGCAAAATGTTGATCCAAAATACTATGGTGAACCAAAGGCTATTGACAGCGATGACTACCATCTTCAAAGAGATATTTTTGAACTAGCACTTATCAAAGAAGCAATTAAGCAAAAGAAACCAATTTTCTCTGTTTGTCGGGGTACTCAACTTTTCAATGTCGCCATGGGAGGCACGCTACACCAAGATATCGAGGATCATTGGCAGGACTGTTCAGCCGAATACACTACCCAACGCCTCGTAACGGAACCTGATACGATTCTCCGAGAGATCTATGGAGAAATCTCTCACATCAACTCCTTCCACCACCAGAGTATTAAAGATCTAGCTCCTAATCTTAAGGTTGTAGCACATGATCCTAAAGATGGAATCATTGAGGCTGTGACAACTACGGACGGCTTTCCTTATCTAGGTGTCCAATGGCATCCAGAATTTCTATTTGAAAATCGCCCCAAAGATAAAACGCTATTTGACTATGTTGTTAACGAACTCTAGGACTTATAAATAGGTTATTAAATCATGAATGAAATTAAAATACCTTCTACTCATGAGATTTTGAGAGATATAGAAGCTAATGTTTTCATATCTTATAAGAAAAAGGAAGCTAATCTTTTCTTATCAAATAATGAAAAAGAAATAAGTGTTTGCTTTCATCTTTCTAATCTCTATAGACTTTTAACAGCGGAAAGTTACCAATCTTTTTCTAAGAATAAAGAGAATTTGGATAAACTATCTCAAAAAAAAAAAGAAAAACAGCTGAAAGAAATGTCTAAAAAGGCAAAACGATTTTGTAAAAAGGCAGATGCTAAACTAAAAAGTAAATTTCATTCAAGTCTTTACTTTTACAGAGATATTCTCATTCATAAAAAAAGATATTATAAAATCGAAGATTTCAATGCAATTGTCGACTTTATCGTTCAAGAAAATTTACTTGTACCCACGATAAAACCTCTTCCTGTTATCAATTTGACAGAAGTAGATTCCTATGTTTTAGAAGTGATTGAGTAAGATCATGTGTAATCTTAAATCAAATCCGTCTTTTCACGGTAACTAAAGTAATCCGAGTGCGAGACAATCAAATGGTCCAAGAACACAATTCCCATCAGTTCGCAGGCTTCCTTGACTAGTTTAGTGACATGGTTGTCGTTTCGACTAGGAGATACAGCACCGGATGGATGATTGTGAACGAGAATCACTGAGGTAGCCATATGCTTGAGGGCATAGTGAAGGATTTCCCTCGGTTCAGCAATGCTGCGTGTCGCAGATCCGATAAAAATAGTTTGCTGATGAATGATTTGATTTTGAGTATTGAGATAGAGCGCCACTAGGTGCTCTTGTTTTTTGTCGCCAAGTTCCTGTTGCATTTTCTTGGCTAGCTTTTGACTGCTGAGAATACTTTCCATCTCAAGGGTTTCATGTTTGTGAATACGATGTCCCAGTTCAATCACCGCTTGTAATTCAATGGCCTTAATCCGTCCAATACCAGACAGACTCTGCAATTCCTGCAGGGTCATTTTTTTCAAATCAGTTAGACTGTTAAGACTATTCAAGACTTTTTGGGCAATTTCAAAGACATTGGCCTGACGTGTTCCTGTTCTGAGCAGAATTGCTAGCAATTCTTGATTGCTCAGAGCCTCTACTCCTTCTTTAACTAGTCTTTCTCTAGGTAAGAGTGAATCTTCTTGGAATGAAATACTGTACATAAAAATCCTCCTCACTTTATTATTCGTGAGGAGGATGAAAAATTAGATTTTTTTCTCAATTGGGGCAACGCTGGCTAGGAGTTTTTTCAGACCGACTTCTGGGAAATTGATTTTCAATTCCTGAGTATCACCGCTACCAGAGACTTCCAGAACAGTACCCTCTCCCCATTTCTTGTGAAGTGCAATATCTCCAATAGACCAGTTAGTATCGCTTGAATCTTTTTTATTTCCGGCTGTAAACTGTCCAAATGGGAGACTACTTGACTGGATAGAGCTTGGTGCAGCATTGCGTTTCCGTTCTTGAAGGGCCTGAGCTAAGCTCATACCTTGACCAAAAGCAATCCCACCACTGCTATAAGAAGCCTTAAAGCTAGTATTCGCTGGTCGAGCCAAGCCTTGATACTCAAGCAAGTCCGAACTGATTTCATTGATAAAACGAGTTGGACGATTGTAGTTGGTACGCCCAAAAAGCAAGCGTGAGTTAGCATTGGTCAGATAGAGGATTTTCTCCGCGCGCGTGATACCTACATAGGCCAAACGACGTTCCTCTTCCAGTTCATCCGGATCTTCTGCTGCACGGCTAAGGGGAAAGACATTTTCCTCCATCCCAATGATAAAGACAACTGGGAACTCAAGTCCCTTAGCTGCATGGAGGGTCATCAAGGTCACTTCTGATGTCTCCTGACTGCCTGTATCCGTATCTGCAATCAAGGCTAAGTCATTCAAGAAATGACTGAGTTTATCCAAACCTGTTTCTTCTTCTTGACTATCAGGATTGTCATCAAAGTTCTTGGTAACAGATAGGAACTCTTCGATATTTTCAACCCGCGCCTTGCTTTCCAAGGTTGCCTGAGCATTAAGAATATCGACATAACCTGTTTTTTCTAGAACAGCCTCCACCAGCTCGGTGATAGTTAATTGATCCAGTTTTTCTCGCAAATCCAAGATCATATTGGCAAAGTCCCAAATTGACTGTGCTGCTTTTCCTTTGATGCCAGACAACATAATATTAGCTGAAGCATCCAGCATAGACATCTCTTGCATATTCGCAAAATCACGGATTTTCTCAACGGTTCCTGGGCCAATTCCACGTTTTGGTTCGTTAATAATGCGCTCAAAACTGATATTGTCACTTAAATTAGCAATAAGATTAAGGTAGGCGATAATATCACGGATTTCCTTACGGCTGTAGAACTTGGTCCCTCCGACCATAGTATAAGGAATATTGGACTTAAGCAGTGCTTCCTCAATAGTACGGGATTGCGCATTAGTCCGATAAAGAACTGCAAAATCCTTGTGGAGGAAGTTTTGACTACGACCAAGTTCATCAATGGTTTTGGCTACAAAAACAGCCTCATCCTGTTCGTCATTTGCGCGATAATAAACGATTTGCTCCCCATCGGCATTCTGGGTCCAGAGATTCTTGGGGCGACGGTTTTTATTGTTTTTGATGACGTCATTGGCTGCTTGGAGAATGGTTTTGGTTGAACGGTAATTTTCCTCTAGCAAAACTACCTTGGCTTGAGGATAATCTTTCTCGAAATCCAAGATATTCTGCATATCAGCCCCACGCCAACCATAGATAGATTGGTCTGCATCACCGACCACGCAGATGTTTTTAAAGCGTGAAGCCAAGAGTTTGACCAATTGATACTGGGCATGGTTGGTATCTTGGTACTCATCAACATGAATGTACTGGAACTTCTGCTGATAGTAGGTCAAGACATCAGGATTCTGATCAAAGAGACGCAAAGTCAACATAATCAAATCATCAAAGTCAACGGACTCAGACTGACGAAGCTCTTTTTGATAGGCTGTGTAACACTGAGCTACGATTTGCGTATACATATCACCAGCCTGGGCAGCATATGCGACATCATCAATCAAGTCATTCTTAGCATTGGAAATGGTTCCCAAAATGGTCCGTTCATTCCATTTTTTCGGATCCAAGTTTAATTGCTTTAGAATGCGCTTCATAAGAGTTCGCTGTTCTCCTGGATCTACAATAGTGAAATTACGATTGTAGCCAATATGATCCGCATCGCGACGTAGGATACGAACACACATGGAGTGAAAGGTCGCAATCAGGCAGTCTTGGGTTGCTGGGTTGAGCCCATAGGCACGCTCCTTCATCTCACGCGCAGCCTTATTGGTAAAGGTAATGGCCAAGATATTCCAAGGATTGACCATTTTTTCATCAATCAAGTAGGCGATACGATGGGTTAAAACTCTAGTCTTCCCAGAACCAGCCCCCGCCATGATTAACAAGGGCCCTTCTGTCGTTTGCACCGCCTCAGCTTGACGGTCATTCATTCCATTTAATAATGCGTTCATCTTCTCTTCCTTACTCTTGAAGTCAATGTTTCTATTATATCAAAAATCAGGGAAAATATCTTTACCTAGATTGGTTGCGTCTAGAAGGTAAATCTTTCATCAGCTGAAGACAACGCCTTAAATCTAGATAAAAAAATGAGCTTGGAAAGATTTTCCAAACTCATTTAAAATAATCTATATCATTAGAACAAGCCTAGGACTGTTCCATCACTTTCAACATCCATATTAAGAGCGGCTGGACGTTTTGGAAGACCTGGCATGGTCATAACATCACCAGTTAGGGCAACGATGAAGCCTGCCCCTAATTTTGGTACCAATTCACGGATGGTAATTTCAAAGTTTTCTGGAGCTCCAAGTGCATTTGGATTATCAGAGAAACTGTACTGAGTTTTAGCCATACAGATTGGCAATTTGTCCCAACCATTCTGAACGATTTGGGCAATTTGCGTTTGAGCTTTCTTCTCAAAGTTCACTTTGCTACCACGGTAGATTTCAGTGACAATTTTTTCAATCTTTTCTTGGACAGAAAGGTCATTGTCATACAGACGAGTGTATTTTGCTGGATTTTCAGAGATTGTCTTGACAAGCGTTTCGGCAAGTGCTACACCACCTTCTGCCCCATCAGCCCAGACACTAGCCAATTCTACTGGTACATCGATTGAGGCACAGAGTTCCTTCAAGGCTGCGATTTCAGCCTCTGTATCAGAAACAAATTCATTGATAGCTACAACTGCTGGAATACCGAACTTACGGATGTTCTCAACGTGGCGTTTTAAATTAGCAAAACCTGCGCTCACTGCTTCCACATTTTCCTCTGTAAGAGCGTCCTTAGCTACGCCACCATTCATCTTAAGGGCACGAAGGGTTGCGACGATGACAACTGCATCTGGAGAAGTTGGCAAGTTTGGTGTCTTGATATCAAGGAATTTCTCAGCACCAAGGTCCGCACCAAAACCAGCTTCAGTAACAGTATAATCAGCCAAGCGAAGGGCTGTGCTTGTTGCCAAAACAGAGTTACATCCATGAGCGATATTGGCAAATGGACCACCGTGTACAAAGGCAGGTGTACCATAAATTGTCTGAACCAAGTTCGGTTTAATGGCATCTTTCAAGATCAAAGCCAAGGCACCTTCAACCTTTAAATCACCTACAGAAACAGGGGTACGGTCGTAGCGATAGCCGATAACGATATTAGCCAAACGGCGTTTCAAGTCCTCGATGTCCGTCGCCAAGCACAAAATCGCCATGATTTCAGAAGCAACTGTAATATCAAAACCATCCTCACGTGGAATACCATTTAGAGGACCACCAAGACCAACGGTCACATGGCGAAGAGCACGGTCGTTCAAGTCCACAACACGCTTCCAAAGAATACGACGTTGGTCAATTCCAAGATCATTCCCTTGGTGCAAGTGGTTGTCAATCAATGCAGAAAGGGCATTGTTAGCAGTTGTAATGGCATGCATATCCCCAGTAAAGTGGAGGTTGATGTCTTCCATTGGCAAAACTTGCGCATAACCACCACCAGCGGCACCACCCTTAATCCCCATTACTGGTCCAAGAGATGGTTCGCGGATAGCAATCATGGTTTTCTTGCCGATTTTGTTTAAGGCATCTGCAAGACCGATGGTAATGGTTGACTTTCCTTCACCCGCTGGTGTTGGGTTAATAGCAGTAACCAAGATTAATTTACCAACTGGATTGTTCTCAACCGCACGAATTTTATCAAAACTAAGCTTAGCCTTGTATTTTCCGTACAACTCCAAATCATCGTAAGAAATACCAAGTTTCTCCACAACATCCACGATTGGCTTTAACTCAATGCTCTGTGCAATTTCAATATCTGTTTTCATAGCAAACTCCTCTAACATCTAATATGATAACTCATTATAACACAAAATGAGATTTTTAACACCCATTAGGCTCATTAATGTTCGTGAATATCAATATTTTAGGGGATATAATAACGATTTTTAAAATTTTATATGGCTTTATAGTTTGAAACTATAGTTAATCTTCGCTTTTACCAAAAATTTATCGCTTTCATTTTACTTACTGTTTATTTTTGTGTACAATAGTGCTATGAAAATTTTAGTCACATCGGGCGGTACGAGTGAAGCTATCGATAGTGTCCGCTCTATTACTAACCATTCTACAGGTCGCTTGGGGAAAATCATCACAGAAACCTTGCTTGCTGCGGGGCATGAAGTTTTTTTGATAACGACAAAACGAGCTCTGAAGCCAGAAGCTCATCCCAACCTAAGCATTCGAGAAATTGATAATACCAACGACCTTCTAGTTGTGATGCAAGAACTTGTTAAGGAATATCAGGTCTTAATCCACTCAATGGCTGTGTCTGACTACACTCCTGTTTATATGACGGGACTTGAGGAAGTTGAGGCTAGCTCCAATTTGGAAGAATTCTTAAACAAGCAGAATCATCAAACTAAGATTTCTTCAACTGATGAGGTTCAGGTCTTATTCCTGAAAAAAACACCCAAAATCATCTCTCTAGTTAAGAAATGGAATCCGGCTATTCATCTGATTGGTTTTAAACTTCTTGTCGATGTTACTGAAGATCATCTTATTGAGGTTGCTAGACAAAGCCTTGTCAAGAACCAAGCTGACTTAATCATAGCAAATGATCTTACTCAAATATCAGCATATCAGCATCAAGCAATCTTTGTTGAGAAAGAACAACTCCAAACAGTTCAAACCAAAGAGGAAATTGCAAACCTCCTCCTTGAAAAAATTCAAGCATACGATTCATAGAAAGGAAAGCCATGGCAAATATTCTCATCGCAGTGACAGGTTCCATTGCCTCCTATAAAGCAGCTGATCTAGTCAGTTCCTTGAAAAAACAAGGCCATCAGGTCACTGTCTTAATGACTGAGGCAGCTAGAGAGTTTATCCAGCCTTTGACACTACAGGTGCTCTCACAGAATCCAGTTCACCTTGATCTCATGCAGGAACCCTATCCTGATCAAGTCAATCATATCGAAAGAGGAAAAGAAACAGACCTTTTTATCGTTGTACCTGCTACTGCTAATACCATTGCCAAACTTGCGCACGGTTTTGCGGATAATATGGTGACCAGTACGGCTCTTGCCCTACCAAGACACATCCCTAAACTCTTAGCTCCAGCCATGAATACAAAGATGTATGACCATCCTGCAACTCAGACAAACCTTAAAACTTTAGAAACATATGGTTACAAGCTCATCTCTCCAAAAGAATCCTTACTTGCTTGTGGAGACTACGGAAGGGGAGCTTTGGCAGACCTGAATATTATTTTAGAAAGAATAAAGGAAACACTCAATGAAAAAACGCTCTAATATTGCTCCGATTGCTATCTTTTTTGCGACCATGTTGGTCATTCACTTTCTGAGCTCGCTCTTATTTAATCTATTCCCATTCCCAATTAAACCAACTATCGTGCATATTCCTGTTATTATTGCAAGTATTATTTACGGCCCACGAGTTGGTGTTACACTCGGTTTCTTGATGGGGCTACTCAGCTTGACGGTTAACACGATTACCATCCTTCCAACCAGCTACCTATTCTCACCTTTTGTACCAAATGGAAACATCTATTCAGCAATGATTGCTATCCTTCCTCGTATTTTGATCGGTCTGACACCTTATCTAGTTTATAAATTATTGAAAAACAGAACGGGTCTCATCATTGCCGGAGCTCTTGGTTCACTTACAAATACAGTCTTTGTACTTGGGGGAATCTTCTTCCTTTTTGGAAATGTCTTCGATGGAAATATCCAAAAACTCCTAGCAACCGTTATCTCAACCAACTCAATTGCTGAGCTTGTCATCTCTGCAGTTCTCACAGTAGCAATTGTCCCACGTTTACAAACCTTGAAAAAATAAAACAACTCCACTTTCGTACTGAAGGTGGAGTTTTCATATTTAAAGCATGAGAATAATCAAAAAAATGTGAAATCCAAAGAGCAGGAGTTGATACGAAAACGGTGTAGGTTGCTGACTTTTCTGACTATCCAAGTATAGAGTTAGTGACAATAAAATCAAACCAAAAGCAATTACCATTCTGACGAGATAGGCAATTTCCATAATAGCAGCCATCAAAAGAATACCTAATAAGGGAAGGCCAAAAAGTGAAAGAGCTAGGGTACCTGCTAATAGAGAGATTAACGAAAGGACCAATAAACTATAAACTATGAAACGAGTCCAACCTGAGAAAACTTTCCCTTCTTTTTTCTGCTTTGACATCATCACGATTACCACAACTAGGTAAACAACAAGTATCATCACATTCTCTCCTAAATCAAAAATTCTTTACCACATTTTAACCAAATATGTCTTAAAAATCAATATTGGACCTTGACTTGCCTGACTATTTATTGTACTATACTTATGTATATACAGATAAATGGAGGTTCTTATGGATATACGAAAAAAAACGCAGTTTATGACCATGACTGCCCTACTCACTGCAATAGCGATTTTGATTCCAATCATTATGCCTTTTAAAATCGTTATCCCACCGGCTTCTTACACATTGGGAAGTCATATCCCCATCTTTATCGCCATGTTTCTTTCGCCTTTGATGGCTGCTTTTGTGATTATTGCTTCTAGTCTTGGTTTCCTGATGGCAGGTTATCCGCCTGTTATTGTACTTCGTGCCTTCTCTCACATCGTTTTTGGTACTTTGGGGGCTTTGTACTTAAAGAAATTCCCTGAAACCTTGGATAAACCAAAGACATCTTGGATTTTTAACTTTGTTTTGGGTGTTGTTCATGCTATTGCTGAAGTAATAGCTTGTATCATCTTTTATGCTACTTCAGGGACAAATGTTGAAAATATGTTTTATGTTCTCTTTGTCCTAGTTGGTTTTGGCACAATCGTTCATAGTATGGTAGACTATACATTAGCACTAGCTGTCTATAAAGTGCTTCGAAAACGTCGCTAAAAGGAAAAACTATGACAAAGGATCGCAAACAAGCTCTTCTCAAACTGTTAAAAGAGGCACCAAAAGCTCTCAATGGTCAAACCTTGGCTGAACACTTTCATGTTACGCGCCAAGTCATTGTACAGGATATCGCTATTCTCCGAGCAGATGGAGCTCCTATCCTATCCACCAATCGTGGCTATATCTACAAAGAAAATGATGCCAGCCCCTACGTTCACAAACTCTTTAAAGTGAAACATGAATTAGAAGAAATTGGTCAGGAACTTCTAGCTATTGTAGATAATGGCGGACGCGTTCAAAATATCTTAATCGATCATCCCGTTTATGGCGAAATTGAAACCCTAGTCAAACTCACTTGCCGCCGAGATGTTCAGCACTTTCTGGAACAAGTCGAGAATTCAGACTTTAGACCCCTTTCTGAATTGACAGATGGCATCCATTACCACCTTGTTGAAGCCGAAACACAACAAGACCTCCACTATATCGAGGAGGCCTTGGATAAACTTGGTTATTTAGTAAAAGACTAGAAGGTTTCTTTCTCCCATCCGTCCTCTGATGGAAATGATAGAAGAACTCTGACTTGTCAGGTGCTTCCATCATTTCCATCAGAGGCAACATATTATAGGCCAGATCCAAGTTTGGAATCTGGTCTTTTTGTACCCAAGATACTTCTTCAAATCTAAAAATTTGAGGTTTATATATGGAGAATTAGCTGTAACATGCTCTAAACACTATCCGTTTAATTTTACATTGAAAATTTTCTCCAAATTTTTTACAATATCGTTCCCTTAATTTCTTTTCGAGCAATAAACATACCATATTCTTTAGGAATGATTAACATCTCCTTATGAAAATGCATTTCCAATCTTTTACGAATGACTTTTTCTTCTAGCGAACCTATTTCTGAAATCCCTTTAAAGGATTGGATGTATTTAACTAAGTCATCTATACAAGTTACCTGTAACTCATCATCATAGAGTAATGTTTCGACAGAGTCAAAATACATACTCAGTTGGCTTTTGCCATTTTGTAAAGTAAACGTTTTATTTTCCAAATCTTGATTGATCTCATCTTTAAATAAGCCTGCCAAATAATCTACAACTCCATTTTCACCAAATGTAGCACAGTAAAAAATTCCGCCTGTTTTTAAGACTCTATTCACCTCAGAGAGCGCTTTATGAATATCATTTACATGATGTAGAAGCATATTAGCAATAACAATATCAAATGTTTCATTCTCAAAAGAAATCTTTTGAATATCCATTATTGTATAGTTGACATTGTTCCTATTTCCAATCACTGACTTCGTTGTTTTTACCATATCTTTAGAAAAATCTGTAACAACCAACTGCTTCATTCTATCAATAGAATCACTATTACTTTTCCATAGTTCTCCTGTACCACATCCCAATTCTAGGACCTTTACCTCATCAGTGATTTGGTAGTTGGAAAATATCCAATTATTAAACCCTAATTTATTTTTTGAATACTTCTTATGTAGCTTTACTCTAATGTCAAGATTATCTTGTTTTGCATATTGTTCAATTACCTTATCAGCCATTTTCTTTTACTTCCTTTCATATCTTAAGATTATACCATAAAATAAAACATCTCCGATTTCAAAATTGAAGGTGGAGATTGTTAAAGATAAAGATAGAAAAGAAGAATAGGAAATATTGAAGTATTCAGTTGACATACACCGACATACTTATCCTATATTTAAGTACCAATCATTAAAGGTTAACACCGTTCCAGTAATCATAGAACTAAAAAATTTCTTTCTCCCATCCATCTTCTGTACGGCGGCTATAGAAGAACTCAGACTTGTCAGGTGCTTCCATCATTTCCATCAGAGGCAACATATCATAGGCCAGATCCAAGTTAGGAATCTGGTCTTTTTGTACCCAAGATACTTCTCCTTCCTCTGAGGATTGGAGATTTCCAGTAAACTCTGTTGCCTTATAACAAAAAACGATGTAGCGCCCACCTGAATCTAAGGGCCAATTTTTAATACCGACCAGTTGGGGATTCTGAATCGTTAGGCCTGTTTCTTCATAAATCTCACGAATGACAGACTCGGCAAAGGCCTCGCCATTCTCAACATGTCCTCCTGGAAAGGCATAGCCAGACCAGCGATTGTTTTCAGGAGAGCGATATTGCATGACTACTCGCTTAGTTTCAATGTCTTCAATCAGACAGATATTGGTTAAAATAGTTGCTTGGGCACGGGACATAGATTTGCTCGCTTTCTAAATTGTTATATGCCTTTTTCGAACTTAATATCAGATTTCATGATAAAGGGATTGATCAACTCATGATGTTCATAAGTAGTACGGGCCAAAAAACCTCTAGCAATGATGATTTCCTTATCTTGTATGCGATAGTCTATATTGATAGGGATGGCTGGATCCGAGATAACTGATAAAACAAAGAATGCTGCAAACCAAAGATAAAGTGCCGCCAATCCACTAAATATTTGAAAAATAAGGTGATACCATTGAACATCTCTTGTTCTATAAAAAATTCTCCAGGGATGGATTAAGAAGGTCAAACAAAGAATGAAAAACCAACTATTCCACAAAATCGGCGTAAAAGATAGTCCAAAAACCAACAACACCAAATGAAGAACCACAAAGGTCAGCAAAGCCAAATAAAGTGTCTTAAACGAAATTAACTTAGTTAGATTTTCTTTTGTCATGATTATTCCTCTTTTTGTCCTTATATTTCAAAATTGCCATCAATATCGCTGGAATGATGAAAAAGATCAGATAAGTAGCAATCGGAAGCCAGATGTAGCGATAATCAACAGATAATAGGGAAGGAATTTTTTTAACTTTTCTCCCTTTCACCCCAACAATTAAGTGGAGAAGAAAAATAGGTCCATTTATGTATAGAAAAGGTTCTAAAAATTCTTGTACTGAAGTCTTTTCACTAAAACCATCTCTAAAAATACCTTGATAGAGTGTGTGAACCAAAAAGACAAAATTCATAATAATTGGCAAGACATAGGACATTTCTTGATACGGTTTCGGGATAAGTGACGTCCCGAACAACACATACATGATACCAAAAATAGATAATAATATTATGCCACCATCCATAAAAGAAGCAATCTTTGAATGTCTTTCCATCCACAATTGGACGTGAGCTACCAAAGAATACTTTTTCTGGATTTTTCTCATTTTTCTGTCCTGTTGTTTGACCTTCTTTTTTCTCTTAATCTTTCGTTCCATTTACGCCTCCTTCTTCTCTTTTCTATCCGTATAACCAAAAGCAGAATGCCCAGCCCTAAGAAAAAGAAAAAGAGATAACTTACAATAGGAGCCCAGATATAGGCTGGATCCATAGAAATTATAGGGGGGAAATTCGTTGACTTACGACGTCCTAGCCAATTCAGACCTACCAAGAGATGAAAGGGAAAAAGAAGACCATTGAACCCAATAAATCCCCATGAAAAGTAACGCCATTTCTGAAGTTTATCACTACTAAAACGAAAGACAAGGAAATAGGTTGATAAGATCAGAAGGATAAGATTGAAGCTTAAGGGGGAAAGATAGTTCATGTTCGGTAATGGATAACTAATGTAAGAGGCGGCAAGAAATGATACAAACATAGATCCAAATAATACACTCGTATCCAAAAGTTGACCAATCCTTCTGTGCCTTTCCATCCAAAGAAAAATCCTCTTAGTCCAAGAAGGCTTTTCTTTTGTCTTGTACTTCATTTGCCTACTCATCTTCATTTTCATCTACTCCTTTTTTTGAGCCTTTAGAGAGAAAGAAGATTGCCAAAGTTAACATCAAGACTAGAAGATAGACGACAATAGGAAACCAGATATAGGATGACTCCAGTGAAAACAAAGGTGATAGAACGACTCTTCCTCTTTTTCTCACACCAATCAGTTGAAAAATGAAGCTAAGGATATTGATATAAATAAAGGGTTCACAAAATCTTTTAAGGCTCTTTTCTTTTTCCGTTTTCACTGACAAAAAGAGAGCATAGAACCTATTACCCAAGATAAAAAGATTCAATTGCAAGGGAAATAAGAGTTCTCTGTACCGAAAATCAGCTGGAATGCTTTTGTTTTGTGATGTTGTAAATTCTATAACTAGGAACAAGATGATATAAAAGGTAATATCAAACATAAATTTGACAAATCGATGCCCTTGTAACCAAAAACGAACAGAATCTAAGCTCGATGACTTCTTATAATTCTTCTCTTTCAAATTCATAATAACTTCTTTCTATTCAAAAATATATTCTAAAACGTAAAGGTGGTATAGGTTCAAAGTTAAATTTTAAGATTTAAAATTTCTTAGTTCTGTTCTTTTCGTAACTTATCAGTTTATGATTCTGAATCTTTAAAGAAACACCACTACCTGAACGATATCCTTTAGCACCATAGTAGTAAGAAACCTCATAAAAGGCATCTGGCAACTCGGCATTATCTATCCCATTTGAAATAAATCCTGTCAGTCCACCTTCACCATCAAAATAATCTTTCTCACCCTCTTCTAAAACAGTGTCTTTATATCTAACACTTCCTTTAATAATTCCTTTTTCCAAAAATTCATCAATAGGGAGGTCATATAAACCTTGAAAAGCTTTCCCCTCCTTATGGTTCTTTTCGATGAGGGCATAATAGTCTTGGATATTGTCAGATTCAGTATCGACACTCCAGTAACTACTTACGAATTCCAAATTGGAATTTTCATATTGCTTGAAAAAACTCTCTACCTTTTCTTTATTAGAAACACTGACAGGGTTCTGGTTTAGTAGCTGATCTGCTATATGTGAAAATTGATGTAACATCGTTTCAATAGTTCCATCGTAGGCTAGCTCTTCACTCGTCCGTCTAGAGTTTCCTGGAGATTTAGGAAAATATATTAAACTGTCACTTACAGTAATCTTCCTTCCATTAACTTCTTCAGTATAATCATATTCAATTTCATAATCTTCAGAAGGCCATCTATATCTAGAAAACTTTGTGACCTTCACATCACCTTTAAAACCATATAATTTCAGTGTTCTGCTTGCTGCCGCCTCAATGTCTTTTTGATTTGGTCCAGAAAAAGTAGTATGAAAGGTAACTACTAAAATGACTACAAAACTCAGAAAACAGGCTGAGAGGATAATTGCGATAAAACTGAAATTCAACACTAACGCTTTTTTCATTACTACATTCTCCTAGATAAACATATTAAAATTTATTTCACTAATCCAAAGCCTTGATTTCCTCAGCTACTTTTTGCAGGTATTTTTGTCTTGTAGAATTTGTATTCACCTCACGCCCTAACTCACCCAAAATTGAAACTTTCTTTGTTTTGATACCGCAGTGATTTAGGACAGCATTCTTTAATACTGATATTCCATAACTGTCTGGGATATTGATAGGACCTGAAAATACTTTGTACCACCATGTTGGTGCCATGGATGTTGCGTAAATACTAGCTGTTTTTCCTTTTAGTAACTTTTTAAACTGCTGACCCCTTACGTAGTTTAAAATAAAACTTCCTTTATTATTTGCAGAGTACGCAATTCCTGGCGTGAAAACACGATCAATCCAACCCTTCAATAAACTAGGCATACTACTCCACCAAATTGGATAAACAAAAATGAAATGATCTGCCCACTGGATTAATTCCTGAGAGAGAAGTATGAAAGAGTCCTCTTCCATCCGTTTTCGATAACCATAACGTAATACGGGATCAAAATCTATCTCATTTAGATTAATAGATTCAAGCTCATGATGATTTGAGTCAATATTTTCTACAATCGTTTGAAAAATTTCTTGACAGAAACTGCCCTTGTCAGGATGTCCATTGATGACTAAAATTTTCATTCGTTCTCTCCTATCTAATCCAACGCCTTCACTTCCAACATCATATCACGTATCTGTGCAGCGAGTTCAAAGTCAAGCACTTCGACGGCTTCTTGCATTTGTTTTTCGAGTTTTTTAACGAGTTCCTTGCGTTCTTGTTTGTTGAGGCTATTGATATCGACTTCCTTGTCCTCTTCCTTGGCAACTGCCTTGGTTACGGCGATTAGATCAAGGATAAGTTCAGTAAACCTTAAGTACTCAGTGAAGTGTATATTTTAGTGCCTCTTGCTCCTATTTTAATAAGACAATAAAGTTTTAAGTCTGTTTAAGATTTTTAACACTCTTTATTAAAGTAAGAATATACGCCATTAATTTATTTCTAAAATACTCAATCATAGCGCCAGAAAAGAACAGGGCCAGTGTCATAACTAGAATCATAATGACAAAAATGGGAAATTCTTGTTCTCCAACTAAAGTATAAATGTTTGGTATAATTCTTCTAAAAATAAGAGGATGCACATGAAACAGATAAACCCCCAAAGTTAGTGGAGATATTAAAAGAACTAGTTTCTTAAAAAATAAGGGAATATCCTTAATATTCAAGAAGAGTAAAAATATTGCTATTCCTTGCAGTGTGACCGTAGGAGAAATATAACTTCTCCACTGTTCAAAACCAAGCCAGCACAATATAAAAGTTAAACTAGTTAGAAATAAAATGAATCCATTAACATTACGTATTTGAAAACGACTTTCGTAATTTGATTTTCTAATTATTGCTCCTATAGTGTACAAAAGAATCATCCATAATACACTATATCCACCCCACAAGCCCAGAATATCTTGTTTAAATACTGTAGGTATGACAGAAAAGTATATAAATGCTCCACTAACAATTGGAAGCAATTGTTCTTTTTTCAATGTCAACACTGCTTGATTCAAAAATGGTGCTATTAAGACTAAACCAAAATAGCAACTCATATACCAATACTGTCCATGACTTATTGGAGTTAAAGCTGAAAACCAATCACTTAAGTTAACAGATGATTTTGAAAAAATAGCAAATACAAAAGTAATTGAAATAGTATAGAAAATAATCTGTACCCAAAAACCAAACATTTTTTTATAACTAAATTGTGAATAAAGACCGACATACCCACTGATTAAAATATAAATATTTACAGCTGGATATGAGAAAGCTTCTAAAAAATTGGCAATAATATAGTAAAGATCTTTTTGACTATCAACTTTCTCCAAAATTCCTCCCATACCCAAAACATGTAAGTTGCAAATCATCAACATAGCGAAAATTCTACAACATTCAATGCCTATGTGTTTAGTTTTTTTTGCTGTCATATTATGTCTTTCTATATATTTCTATTTCTTTATAATTTTTTCAGTTTAACGCCTTCACTTCCAACATCATATCACGAATCTGAGCTGCGAGTTCAAAGTCAAGCACTTCGACGGCTTCTTGCATTTGTTTCTCCAGTTTCTTGACGAGTTCTTTGCGTTCTTGTTTGTTGAGACTATTGATATCGACTTCCTTGTCCTCTTCCTTGGCAACTGCCTTGGTCACGGCAATAAGATCACGGATTTCTTTCTTAATGGTTTGTGGGACGATACCATGCTCTTCATTATAAGCCATCTGGATTTTCCGACGACGAGCCGTTTCATCAATAGCGCGCTGCATAGACTGAGTCATGGTATCAGCATACATGATGACATGACCTTCACTGTTACGTGCGGCACGTCCAATGGTCTGGATGAGTCCACGCTCGTTACGAAGGAAACCTTCCTTGTCAGCATCTAGAATAGCAACCAAACTTACTTCGGGTACGTCAATCCCTTCACGGAGCAAATTGATTCCGACCAAGACATCAAAAACACCCAAGCGTAGGTCGCGGATAATCTCTGTCCGTTCCAAGGTCTTGATATCCGAGTGCATATACTTGACCTTGATGCCCATTTCTTTGAAGTAGTCGGTTAAATCCTCTGCCATTTTCTTGGTCAAGGTGGTAATAAAGGTTCGTTCGTTCTTTTCAACACGAGCATTGATTTCACCTAAGAGGTCATCAATCTGTCCCATAGTCGGACGGACTTCCACTTCTGGGTCTAGAAGCCCTGTTGGACGAATGATTTGCTCAATCACTGTCTCGGTCTGTTCATTTTCATAGTCACCTGGTGTTGCTGAAACGTAAACAATCTGGTGAACATGACTCTCAAACTCTTCCCGACGGAGAGGACGATTGTCCAAGGCGGACGGTAAACGGAAACCATAATTGACCAACATTTCCTTACGCGAACGGTCTCCATTATACATGCCCTTGATTTGCCCCATGGTCATGTGACTTTCATCAATCATGATCAAGAAATCATCTGGGAAAAAGTCGAGAAGCGTATAAGGAGGCTCTCCTTCGCTACGACCATCCATGTGGCGTGAGTAGTTTTCAACACCGTTGGTATAGCCCATCTCACGTAACATCTCAATATCATACTCTGTTCGCTGTTTCAAACGCTGAGCTTCTAGCAGTTTGCCTTCCTTTTCAAAGACAGCTAACTGTTCCTCCAACTCCGCCTTAATCTTGGCAATGGCAACTTCCATATGGTCGTCATTCGTCACAAAGTGAGTGGCAGGGAAAATCGCCAAATGATCGACTTCTCCCAATACCTGACCTGTCAAAGCCTCAACTTCACGGATACGGTCAATCTCATCCCCGAAAAACTCTACTCGAAAAGCGTGTTCGTCACGAGAAGCTGGGAAAATCTCCACCACATCCCCGCGAACGCGAAATCTTCCCCGTTGGAAATCAATATCATTGCGTTCAAACTGAATATCAACCAAGTCATTCAAGAGTTTATCACGAGAAATCTCTAGACCTGGACGAAGACTAACAACACTATCAGAATATTCCTTGGGCGAACCCAAACCATAGATACAAGAGACAGAAGCTACGACGATGACATCGTTACGCTCCAGAAGAGCTGAAGTCGCTGAGTGTCGAAGCTTGTCAATCTCATCATTGACCGAGCTATCCTTCTCAATATAGGTATCGCTCGAAGGGACATAGGCCTCTGGTTGATAATAATCATAGTAGGATACGAAGTACTCGACTGCATTTTCAGGGAAAAATTCCTTGAACTCTCCATAGAGCTGACCAGCTAGGGTTTTGTTATGGGCAATGACCAGAGTTGGTTTATTGACTTTGGAAATGACCTGACTCATGGTGTAGGTCTTCCCTGTACCCGTCGCCCCCATCAGAATCTGAGCCTTTTCTCCACCCTCGATGTTGTCAACCAACTGCTCAATTGCTTGGGGTTGATCTCCTGAAGGTTCATATTTTGATACTAGTTTAAATTTATTATCTGTAATTCTATTAATCATGATTGCCTCATCTGCATTTTTCTATCCTTCTATTTTACCATAAATTTACTTTTCAGACTCTTCTCTAAGTTGATAAGAGCGAGTATTTCATGTTACATTTCCTTACATAAAATCCATAAAATTTGCCTTTTCATTCATTTTCTGATATAATGGGAAAATATTCGGAAAAGGAGACTAAAAATGAAGAAAAAAATACTAGCATGTATGCTCATTTTATTTCCCATTTTCTCACTAGGTATGGCAAAAGCTGATACTGTTAAGATTGTGTCTGATACAGCTTACGCACCTTTTGAGTTTAAAGATTCAGATCAAACCTATAAAGGGATTGATGTTGATATTATCAATAAAGTCGCAGAAATCAAAGGATGGAACATCCAAATGTCTTATCCTGGCTTTGATGCAGCTGTAAATGCGGTGCAGTCAGGTCAAGCAGATGCTATTATGGCAGGTATGACAAAAACAAAAGAACGTGAAAATGTCTTTACCATGTCTGATACCTATTATGATACAAAAGTTGTCATTGCTACCACAAAGGCAAATAAAATCACCAAATATGAGGAACTTAGCGGCAAAACAGTTGGAGTTAAGAACGGAACTGCCGCTCAACGTTTCCTCGAAAGTATCAAAGATAAATACGGTTTCTCTATCAAAACCTTTGATACAGGTGATTTGATGAATAACAGTCTAAGTGCTGGTGCTGTAAATGCCATCATGGATGACAAACCTGTTATTGAGTATGCGATTAACCAAGGACAAGATCTCAGCATCAATATGGATGGTGAGGCTGTTGGAAGCTTTGCTTTTGGTGTCAAGAAAGGTAGCAAGTATGAACACTTGGTTACCGAGTTTAACGAAGCCCTAGCACAAATGAAGAAGGATGGTAGCTTGGAGCAAATCATCCAAAAATGGACAGCTTCTAAAACTACGGCAACCCCAACGACAACTACTGCTGCTGGACAAAAAGCTACTCCTGTGAAAAGCAAGTACATTATTGCCAGCGACTCATCTTTTGCCCCATTCGTCTTTCAAAATTCAAGCAATCAATACACTGGTATTGATATGGACCTCATCAAGGCCATTGCCAAAGACCAAGGTTTTGAAATTGAAATTACCAACCCAGGATTTGACGCAGCCATTAGTGCTGTTCAAGCAGGACAAGCAGATGGTATCATTGCTGGTATGTCTGTAACAGATGCCCGTAAGGAAACCTTCGACTTCTCAGAATCATACTACACAGCAAATACGATTCTTGGTGTGAAAGAATCAAGCACGATTGCTTCTTATGAAGACCTCAAGGATAAAACTGTCGGTGTTAAAAACGGAACTGCGTCTCAAACGTTCCTTACTGAGAATCAAAACAAATACGGCTATAAGATTAAAACCTTTGCAGATGGCGCTTCAATGTATGACAGTCTGAATACTGGAGCTATTGATGCTGTGATGGATGATGAGCCTGTTCTCAAATATTCTATCAGCCAAGGTCAAAAATTGAAAACGCCAATCGCTGGAACTCCAATCGGTGAAACTGCCTTTGCGGTTAAAAAAGGAACAAACCCAGAATTGATCCAGATGTTCAATAACGGACTTGCGAACCTCAAAGCTAACGGTGAATTCCAAAAGATTCTTGACAAGTATCTAGCTAGCGAAACTTCAACTGACTCTACAAGTACGGTTGACGAAACAACTATCTGGGGCTTGCTTCAAAACAACTACAAACAACTTCTTAGTGGACTTGGAATCACTCTTGCTCTAGCTCTTATCTCATTTGCAATTGCCATTGTCATCGGTATTATCTTTGGTATGTTTAGCGTTAGCCCATACAAATCTCTTCGTCTAATCTCTGAGATTTTCGTTGACGTTATCCGTGGTATTCCCTTGATGATTCTTGCAGCCTTCATCTTCTGGGGTATTCCAAACTTCATCGAGTCCATTACAGGCCAACAAAGTCCAATCAATGACTTTGTAGCTGGTACTATTGCCCTCTCACTTAATGCGGCAGCTTATATCGCTGAAATTGTTCGTGGTGGGATTCAAGCTGTTCCAGTTGGGCAAATGGAAGCCAGTCGCAGTCTTGGTATCTCTTATGGAAAAACCATGCGTAAGATTATCTTGCCACAAGCGACTAAATTGATGTTGCCAAACTTCGTCAACCAATTCGTTATCGCTCTTAAAGATACAACCATTGTTTCTGCTATCGGTCTGGTTGAACTTTTCCAAACTGGTAAGATTATCATCGCCCGTAACTACCAAAGTTTCAAGATGTATGCAATCCTTGCTATCTTCTATCTTGTAATTATCACGCTTTTGACTAGACTAGCGAAACGCTTAGAAAAGAGGATTCGTTAATGGCAAAACTAAAAATTGATGTAAATGATTTGCATAAGTATTATGGAAAAAACGAAGTTTTAAAAGGAATTACAACTAAATTCTATGAAGGAGATGTTGTCTGCATCATCGGTCCTTCTGGTTCTGGTAAATCCACATTCCTCCGTAGCCTTAACCTCCTCGAGGAGGTAACGAGTGGCCACATCACAGTGAATGGTTATGATTTGACTGAAAAATCAACCAATGTCGACCATGTTCGCGAAAACGTCGGAATGGTCTTCCAACACTTCAACCTCTTCCCACACATGTCCGTCCTGGAGAATATCACTTTTGCACCTATTGAACACAAACGGATGACCAAAGAAGAAGCTGAAAAATTGGGGATGGAGTTGCTTGAAAAGGTAGGACTAGCAGATAAAGCTAATGCCAACCCAGATAGTCTTTCAGGTGGTCAGAAACAGCGTGTAGCTATCGCTCGTGGACTTGCCATGAATCCTGATATCATGCTCTTTGATGAGCCAACTTCCGCTCTGGACCCTGAGATGGTTGGAGATGTACTGAATGTTATGAAGGAATTGGCAGAGCAAGGTATGACCATGATTATCGTAACCCATGAGATGGGATTTGCTCGTCAGGTGGCTAACCGTGTTATCTTTACGGCTGATGGTGAATTCCTGGAAGATGGAACTCCAGATCAAATCTTTGACAACCCGCAACACCCTCGTCTAAAAGAGTTCTTGGACAAGGTCTTAAATGTATAAAACAATACTGTAAGGTTCTCCTTACAGTTTTTTAATTGCGTATTGGATTTTTTGTTTTTTTTGAAAATTATGATAAAATAAAAACTATGATAATGAGGAAATCTCATCCCTAGTCCAACTAGGAAAAAATATAGAAATTAGGTAGCTAGATGTCATCAAAGGTTATTGTTACAATTTTCGGTGCGAGTGGAGATTTAGCTAAACGCAAACTCTACCCTTCCCTTTTCAGACTCTATAAATCAGGCAATCTCTCTGAGCATTTTGCTGTTATCGGAACAGCTCGTAGACCTTGGAGTAAGGAATATTTTGAATCTGTAGTTGTCGAATCCATCCTTGATTTGGCAGATAGTACCGAGCAAGCTCAAGAATTTGCTAGCCACTTCTACTATCAAAGCCATGATGTGAATGATACGGAACATTATATTGCTTTGCGCCAATTACAAGCTGAGCTCAACGAAAAATACCAAGCTGAACACAATAAGCTCTTCTTCTTGTCTATGGCACCTCAGTTCTTTGGAACCATTGCCAAGCACCTCAAATCTGAAAACATTGTTGATGGCAAAGGTTTTGAGCGCTTGATTGTTGAGAAACCATTTGGTACAGACTACGAAACAGCTAGCAAACTCAATGAAGATCTCCTTGCTGCCTTTGATGAGGAGCAAATCTACCGTATCGACCATTACCTAGGTAAAGAGATGATTCAGAGTATCTTTGCTGTTCGTTTTGCCAACATGATCTTTGAGAATGTTTGGAATCGCGAACACATCGATAATGTTCAGATTACCTTTGCAGAGCGCTTGGGTGTAGAAGAACGCGGTGGCTACTATGATCAATCTGGTGCCCTTCGTGATATGGTGCAAAACCATACACTCCAACTCCTCTCTCTTCTAGCCATGGACAAACCAGCTAGCTTTACAAAGGATGAGATTCGTGCTGAAAAGATAAAGGTCTTTAAAAACCTCTATCATCCAACTGAGGAAGAACTGAAAGAACAGTTTATCCGTGGTCAATATCGCTCTGGTAAAATCGATGGTATGAAATACATTTCCTATCGAAGCGAGCCAAATGTCGACCCAGAATCTACAACAGAAACCTTTGCATCTGGTGCCTTCTTTGTAGACAGCGATCGCTTCCGTGGTGTTCCCTTCTTTTTCCGTACAGGGAAACGCCTGACGGAAAAAGGAACTCACGTTAATATCGTCTTTAAGCAAATGGATTCTATCTTTGGAGAACCACTTGCTCCAAACATTTTGACAATCTATATCCAACCAACTGAAGGATTCTCTCTCAGCCTCAATGGGAAGCAAGTCGGAGAAGAATTCAACCTGGCTCCAAGCTCTCTGGATTACCGTACAGATGCTACTGCTACTGGAGCCTCACCAGACCCATACGAGAAATTAATCTACGATGTCTTGAATAACAACTCTACCAATTTTAGCCACTGGGATGAGGTAAGTGCTTCGTGGAAATTGATTGACCGTATCGAAAAGCTCTGGGATGAAAACGGAGCTCCACTCTACGATTATAAAGCTGGAAGCATGGGGCCACAAGCTAGCTTTGACTTACTTGAGAAGTATGGAGCCAAATGGACCTGGCAACCAGATATCGCCTATCGTGAAGATGGCCGTTTAGAATAGCAAAAATATCCTGCAAGATTGACTTGCAGGATATTTATTTTGTATTAAATCAAGCCTTCTAAGAGACCCTTCATAAAGTTTTCTGAGTTAAATTCCCCAATATCATCGATTTTTTCACCGAAACCGATCAATTTTACAGGGATATTGAGTTCTTCTCTGATAGCCAGTACAACACCACCTCGGGCAGTTCCGTCAATTTTTGTCAAAACAATTCCAGTCAATGGTGTTATCTTAGAAAATTCCTTAGCTTGTATCAAGGCGTTCTGGCCAGTTGAAGCATCGAGTGCCAGGAAGGTTTCATGAGGTGCCTCTGGAACAACACGTTTGATAATACGACCAATCTTTTCCAACTCGGCCATAAGGTTGTCCTTGTTTTGCAGACGCCCTGCTGTATCAATCATAAGGATATCAATCCCTTCAGCTACAGCACGTTGCATCCCATCAAAGACCACGCTTGCTGGATCAGCCTTTTCAGCTCCCGTCACAACAGGAACATCCACACGACGGCCCCATTCTACTAGCTGGGCAACGGCTCCAGCACGGAAGGTATCTGCCGCAACCAACATGACTTTCTTGCCAGCTTGTTTGTAGCGATGAGCTAATTTCCCGATAGAAGTTGTTTTCCCAACACCATTAACACCAACAAAGAGCATGACTGTCAAACCATCTTGGAAATGGATTTGTTCATCGTAGTTGCCATCCTTCTCATAGAGTTCAACCAATTTCTCGATAATAACACGACGGAGCGCGTCAGGCTTCTTAGCGTTTTCAAGTTTGGCTTCATAACGTAGTTCTTCTGTTAAGTTTGAAGCGACTTGCACACCGACGTCGCTCATGATGAGCAGTTCTTCCAATTCCTCGAAGAATTCTTCATCGACAGAACGGAAGTTTGCAAAGAAGGCATTCAAACGAGCACCGAATCCCGTACGGGTTTTCTTGAGACTACGGTCATATTTTTCCTGAACGGTTTCTTCAACTTGAGGAAGTTCTTCTTCTACTACTTCAGAAGCTAGCTCTTCTTCGAATTCTACAGTTTCTTGGTTCTCTTCTTCTAGAATTTCTTCAGGCTCTTGGATTTGCTCCAATTCATCAGCTTCTAGCTCAGGCTCCTCTTGGTCTGTTTCCTCGACTGCTTCTGGTTCAATGACTTCTTCTGTTGAGATCTGAAGAAGTTCTTCTTGGGCAGGTGTTTCTTCCTCTTTGTCCCTTGCTGTCTCTTCCTGAGAGGTTTCTTCGACTGCCGTTTGGTTTTCTTCAACTTCTTCTGACAAATCAAGATTTTCCAGTGCTTCTTTTACAATATCTTCGATTTTCGGCTCTTCTTTTTTTCCGAATAGACGGTCAAATAATCCCATATTCTAGTTCTCCTTTAGCACGTATTCTTCGATAGCCCAGGCAACGGCTTCCTCGTCGTTGGTCATGGGGGTAATCACATTGGCAACTTCCTTAACCGCTGGAACAGCATTTTGCATGGCAACTCCCAGACCTGCCCACTCAATCATAGAAAGGTCATTGGCCTCGTCCCCACAAGCCATGACTTGGCTTTGGTCGATTCCTAAGTGTTTAATTAATTTCGCTAAACCTGTTGCCTTGTGGACTTTTTTTGGCGACCATTCCAATAAGAGTTCACGCGATTTGAAGATTTCGTATTGGTCAAACAATTCTGGAGAAATCTGTTGAATCGCTGCATCCAAAGGTTCTTGGGCAAAGGCGGTCACACATTTATTATATGTCATCTGACTAGATAGATCTTCAAAAGCGACAGGTACGAAAGTCAAGGCTGGGTTGAACTTAGCATAGAGACTTTCTTGGTCCGACTGGATTTGATAGACTGTTCCTTCTGAAATAGCATCTAACGGAAGTCCGAGTTTTTCAGTTTCCTCGTACAAACGTGCCACATCGTCGATTGAAAAGACGGTTTTATCGAGAATCTCTCCAGTATTTTTCTGTACCAGACCACCATTAAAGGTGATGGTGTACTCATCCTCTTGACCGTCAGTCCCTAGCTCATGGAGAAAGAAATCCATAGCCTTCAAAGGACGACCTGTTGTCAGAACGACCTTGATGCCACGATCACGCGCAGCTTTGAGGACCTCCTTGGTACGATCTGTCAGCTTTTTATCCGTTGTCAGCAAGGTTCCATCCAAGTCCAATGCAATCAATTTAATATCTGCCATTACAAGCCCTCCATATAAGTCATCACTGATTGGTCCTTATGGTGGCCAATCACTGCTTCTGCTAATTCTAAAATCTCTGGTCTCGCATTTTCAGGGGCGATTGGGTGCCCAACAACCTGCATCATATGAAGGTCATTGAGATTATCTCCAAATGCCATAACCTGATCCATGGTTAGATCCAGTTTTTTTGCCAGCTCAACAATGGCCACACCCTTATCAACGTAGTCCAAGACAATATCGATGGATTCAAAACCTGTTGTCATGGCTTTCACACCAGGAACATTTTCGTTGACCCAGGCCTCTCCAGCTTCTATCGTTTCTTCAGTAAAGTTAGTAGTGAATTTAAAAATCTCATCTGTGATATCTTCCAAACGTGCTACTTTTTGAATGTTCTCATTGTAGTGACTACTTAACTTTAGATAGGTTTCATCCACTGTTTCCAATACATAACAAGCTTTTTTCCCTGTCAAGAGCATTTTACTTTCATCAAAATAGGGCGATTTCTTTAAAGCTTCAAAAGTGCTCAAGTAAAAATCCCGAGACATAGTAGCCTCATACATATCCTCACCATGAAACTCAACATAGCTCCCATTTTCAGCTATAAAAATCACTTCATCACGCACATCCGCAAACAACTTTTTCAGGGACAAGATACCGCGACCTGAAGCCACTGCAAAATAAATCCCCTTTTCCTTGTAGGAAACAAGTACGTTTTTGAGGCGTTCCATATCAAACCGACCCTCTCCATCTAGAAAGGTTCCATCCATATCGGTTGCTACAAGTTTAATCATAAAATCCTTCATTCTCCAATTGATAAATCTATCTTCTATTATACCATAGATAAGTTTAAAAAGGTCCAGTACAGTAGGATAGCACTACTTTTTCGGAGAAACTTCAAAGGGCATAAAAATTAGAATCGTAGAACTTTTTTCAGATAGTTTAAAAAGTTTGTATTCCCCTACTCTTTTCTCTATAATGGAGAGAAAGGAGATGACTATGACAGAAATAAAACATGAAATTGATGCTAACTTTGCAGGACGACTCAATATCCTACGCGCAGGTGTTCTAGGAGCCAATGATGGGATTATTTCCATCGCTGGAGTCGTTATCGGTGTTGCCAGTGCGACAAGCAATATCTGGATTATCTTTTTATCAGGATTGGCAGCTATCCTCGCTGGTGCTTTTTCTATGGCAGGGGGAGAGTATGTCTCCGTATCCACTCAAAAAGACACGGAAGAAGCCGCTGTTGCCCGAGAACAATTACTCTTGGATAAAGACATCGAATCTGCAAAACAATCCCTCTATGCTGCTTACCTTCAAAATGGTGAGTGTGAAACGTCAGCCCAACTCTTGACCAACAAGGCCTTTTTAAAAAATCCACTCAAAGCCTTGGTTGAGGAAAAATACGGTATCGAGTACGAAGAATTTACCAATCCTTGGCATGCTGCTATCTCTAGCTTTATTGCCTTTGTACTGGGAAGTCTTCCTCCTATGCTTTCAATCACCGTCTTTCCAAGTGACTATCGTATTCCTGCTACTGTTTTTATCGTGGCCCTTTCCCTTCTCGTCACTGGCTATACCAGTGCTAAACTAGGCAAGGCTCCTACGAAAACAGCTATGATCCGCAACCTCTGTATCGGACTTCTGACCATGGGCGTAACCTTCCTCTTGGGACAACTCTTTAGCATTTAAGATAAAGAAATACCTCGACAATCATCGAGGTATCTTTTTTACATTTGCACAATCTTGCGATAGCTTCTTGAGGTAATCATAAAGATCAAGACATAGACAATGAGGAAGATAGCACAGATGGACAAAGTGACTGTCAACATCATGGTCGCATCTAGCACCCCAATGACTTTTAGGATGAGACTAAGCATATGATAGGCAAAGGCAAGATGTAGAAAAGCAAAGAGCAATGGGAGGAAGAAAACAGTTAGGACCTGTTTGTTGATAGTTTGCTTGATTTGCTTTTGATCGAGACCGACTTTTTGTAAAATGATAAAGCGTTCACGGTCTTCATATCCTTCAGAGATTTGTTTGTAGTAGATGACGAGAACCGTTCCCACCATAAAGATGATAGAGAGGAAGATACCGATGAAGAATACTCCACCAAAGAGAGCACTCATCTGCGCACTACTATCAGCTAGATTGCTTCCGTAAACATAGCTTCCTTCTTTGTTTATTTCTCTATTAAAGTTATTAACGAATTTTGAATAGTCATCTGCAATTTTAAGTTGCTCTTCCTCACTAGCCGTTACATTCATACCACCATAGTATTGATTAAAGATGGAAGAGTTAGGATGCTGTTCTAGAAAGGCTTGTAAGTCAGGAACAACCAAATAGTTATAGTCCGAAGTTAGAATATTGTACTGATTTGGGACATGTTCAAGAATAAAATCTTTTTTGATTTCTTCTTTGATCGTGTAGGTCTGGTCATTCAGAGTCAATTCTTTCTGCCCTTGAAGTTGCTTGTTTTGAGCAAACAATCCAACTTCCTTACCTGAAAGTCCAAGTTTCTGTCCTGTCATATTCTCGTAGTCTTTTTGGTCAAAGACCATAAAAATAGTTTTCGGTTGAACACGATTTTGACCTTTCTCAAAGATTGTCAATTTCGTACCATCTTGATTTGCCACACCAAAGTTACTGTATGTAAGGACTTCTTTCTTTGTGACAGTCAATCCTTTATCACTAGCATACTGGTTCAAGAGTTTTTCGATATCTTCTTTTTCAACATTCTGTCCTGTAATCCCAAAATCATGTGGATTCATGACCTTCTTGAAGTTTTCTGATGCCTTAAAGATACTTGTTGCAGCAGACATAGTCACCAAGACCATGGTTGAAAGGATGGCAATCGTAGCCAAACCAACCGCATTTTTCTTCATACGGAAAATGAGATTGGATACGGAAATCATGTTGTTGGGTTGGTAATAATAACGCTTGTTTTTCTTCAAGATTTGTAAGAAAACTGTAATCCCTGCATTAAACAAGAGATAGGTCCCAAAGATTACCAACAAGACTGCTACAAAGAAAATTATGAGTGCAGTTAAAGGATTTTCAACTGTCACTGCTAGGTAGTAGCCAGCTCCCATACTAATCAAACCTAGAATGGTCTGAAGGCTTAAGAAACGTCCTTTTTTCTCACCACTGGCCTTCTCACGAGAGAGCTGTAGGGCATTCATGCGTGCAATCCGAAAGGCATTGATAAAAACCAAACCTAGGAAAATAGCTCCAAAAATAAGGATAACGAGGATAAAGACACTTGGTTGGAAGGTCGCTACGAGCTCCACCTTCATATTCATTAGCTTCAGAAGCAGAGCAAAGATGAGCTTATCAAAGAGAGCTCCTAGGCCAAGTCCAGCTGTCAAGGTTAGGGAGCCAAAAATAAGAAGCTCCTTAAAGACCATGCTAATCAAATGGCGTTTTTCTAATCCTAACATGCCATAAATCCCTAGTTCCTTGGAACGGTTTTTCATGACGAAACTATTGGCATAAAAGACAATGATAGCTGAAGCAATAGTGACAATCACCATACCAAGACCAAGCGTCATAGAGATAGTCTCTCCCCCTCGAATCTTGCCAATATTAGGATTAAGTGTCAATGAGTAAAAGAGATAAGTGATGGTCACAGCTAAGAGAACAGCTAAAGCAAAGGGATAGTAGAGTTTGCGGTTTTTGATTAAGTTCGAAACCGCTAACTTATTAGTCAATCGAAACATACTAATTCACCTCACTTGCCATAACAGTCAAAGTATCAGAGATTTCTTGGAACATCTGACGCTCTGTCTTGTCTCCACGGTAGATTTGGTTGTAAAGAATGCCATCCTTGATAAAGAGAACGCGCTTGGCCCTGCTGGCTGCTGCCGTTGAGTGGGTTACCATAAGAATGGTTTGGCCGCGTTCATTGATTTCATCAAATACATCGAGTAAGGCTGCAGATGACTTGGAGTCAAGGGCTCCTGTTGGCTCATCCGCAAGGAGAATTTCAGGTTCAGTGATGATGGCGCGTGCTACTGCTACCCGCTGTTTTTGACCTCCTGAGATCTCGTAAGGGTACTTCTCTTGTAATTGGTTGATACCCAAATTTTCAGCTGTCACTACCAATTTCTTCATCATCTCCGTAATAGGTTTTCGTGATAGAACTAACGGAAGCAAGATATTGTCCTTAACAGACAGGGTATCTAGCAAGTTAAAGTCTTGGAAGACAAATCCCAACTTCTCACGACGGAAACTCGAAGCCTGTGAATTTTTAATAGTGGCTGTGTCTGTTCCGTTTAGGTAAACCTGGCCTCGAGTTGGTTTATCCAGCATAGCTAGGATGTTGAGCAGGGTTGACTTTCCTGAACCGGACTCACCCATGATGGCAACGTAGTCACCCTTTTCTACGGTAAAGTGAATATCTTTGAGTGCCTCAACTTGGTTGCCTTGGAAACGTGTTTTGTAGATTTTTTGAACGTGTTTTACATCTAAAAGTGTCATGATTTTCTCCTTCTTAATATCCCATCAATTGAAACTGTGCTTGCATCATAGCGCATCCCAGTTGAACACGCTCGATATCTTTTTGACTTGGTTTTCTTCTTTTCTTTTGTAAGATTCTTTTCATGTTTTTGCTCCTTTGTTCTTTATGAGTCTAGTTTATCGCAAAAAAAGAGGTCTTGCCATAACCTAACCTTACAAAAGAGACTTTAATCTTACATTTTTGTAAGATTGAAAAAATCAAGTAATTTCGCTATCAATATTTTACCATAAAAGAAAGGCAAGAAGAAAACCCTTGCGAATGCAAGGGTTAAGGTTCACTTCTTTTTCTGACCTCTTTGAGAAATAAGGAAAGTATCTATAAACTATTTCAAAATCTGACTCACCAAAACCGCCCATCATTGTCATCAATGACCTCGGCTTCCTTGCGTTTGCGTGGTCCTGTTCCGTACATTTCTGCTTCGATTTCTTCCTTAGTTGGCAGGATAGAGGCTAGGATGATGTAGATAATCACGCCAATCCCAAAATTTGATATGGTAAAAATGGCAAAGAGAAAGCGGACTAAAGTTACATCAAAATTCCACTTGTCTGATAGACCAGCTAAAACTCCCGACACCTTACTATTTCGTTTCATTTTATAAAATTTGTTATTCATGATATGTTCCTCTTTCGGCATTCTTACAAGTAGTATAGCATGAATCAGAACTATCAACATCAGTCCTTAGGCCGATTTATGATGACGAGTTTACCTCGACAAACCCCACATCGGTAGCGTTTGGTATCAATCCTACGCTTGCGCTGATAAGTTTGCTGGCAAGATTGACACTGATAAACTAGAAAATTACTTTGGTTCTTCAACGGGGGAACAAAGCGCAGTCCATCCACTTCTTTCAAAAGTTTCTTAAAATCTCGGTCCTTATGTCGATAACCCTTTTTCTGAAAATAAAGGTGATAGTGACAGAGTTCATGGCGTACGATTTTCCGAAAGACTTCCAAACCTAGTTCATTATAGACCTTGGGATTAAAATCCAAATGCCCATCCCTGGGGAAAAATCGCCCACCTGTCGTTCGCAGACGAGAATTCCACTGGGCTTGGTGGGTAAAAGGTCTACCAAAGTCTTCGAGGGAAACAGACTGAACGTAGTCAGTTAGATTCATCTGGAGCGAGGAGCGACAGATTGACTTTTTCACGTTCAGTATCGATTTTCTTAACCCAAACCGTTACCAAATCTCCAACAGACACCACTTGGCTGGGATGTTTGATAAATTTACGACTCATATGGGAAATATGAATGAGGCCGTCCTCGTGAATCCCGATATCAACGAAGGCACCGAAGTCAACGACATTACGCACCACACCCTCCAGCTTCTGGCCGACTTTTAAATCCTTGATATCCAAGATATCTTGACGAAGCACAGGTGCATCAAATGAGTCACGGAAATCTCGACCTGGTTTGAGAAGGTCGGAAATGATATCTTTAAGGGTTTCTGGACCAAGATTCAGTTCCTGTGCCATCTCCTTAACTGAAAGGGACTTAAGCTTACTTTGTGCTTCTTCATTCAAGTCCTTGATATCCAAGCGTTTGAAGAGCTCCTTAACCGCAGCATAGTTTTCTGGGTGAACTCCTGTATTATCAAGGATATTACTACTTTCCGGGATACGGAGGAAACCAGCTGCCTGTTCAAAAGCCTTGGCACCCAGACGCGGAACTTTCTTGATTTGAGCGCGCGAAGTGATTTTTCCTTCTTCCTCACGGTATTTGACGATATTTTCAGAGATAGTTTTATTGAGTCCAGCCACATGGGAAAGAAGAGCTGGGCTAGCTGTATTGACATTGACACCGACTTGGTTAACCACCGTATCTACGACAAAGTCCAGACTCTCAGACAGTTTCTTCTGACTGACATCGTGCTGGTATTGCCCGACACCGATTGACTTGGGATCAATTTTGACCAATTCGGCAAGTGGATCTTGCAAACGACGGGCGATAGAGATAGCAGAGCGTTTTTCAACGGTTAATTCTGGAAACTCCTGACGAGCAAGTTCGCTGGCAGAGTAGACAGAAGCGCCACTTTCATTGACGATAACATAGCTGACTTCTGGAAAATCTTTAAGAACTTCCGCCACAAAGGCTTCACTTTCACGACTGGCAGTTCCATTTCCGATAGCAATAATTTCCACACCGTATTGACCAATCAAGTCCGACAAATCTTTCTTTGCTTCTTCAATCTGACGAGCTGATGCTGGTTTTACTGGATAAATGACTTGGGTTGTCAACATTTTACCTGTTGTATCAACGACAGCAAGTTTGGCACCTGTACGAAAGGCAGGGTCAAATCCTAGAACCACGCGCCCTTTCAGCGGAGCAACCAAGAGAAGATTGCGCAGGTTGTCAGAAAAGAGTTGGATAGCTCCTTCTTCTGCTTTCTCAGTTAATTCTGTCCGAATGCGTCGTTCGATAGCAGGCAAGACCTTTTTCTTAACTGACTGTTGAACAACTTCATCTATATAGGCATTTTTCACCTTGAAACGGGCAGCAAAGAAAGCAAGAATACGATCTGTCGCGTGCTCAAAACCGACTTTTAAGAAACCTAGTTTCTCACCACGATTGAGGGCCAAGGTACGATAACCCTGCATGTTGCCAACTGTCTCTGAAAAATCGTAATATATCTGAAAAACTTGTTTTTCATCGAGACTTTCATCCTTGACTTGCGAAGTGATTTTAGAGTGTCTCAGCACTTCCTGATAGGTCAGTGAACGCAAAGTCACATCTTCCGATAAGGCTTCGACCAAGATATCAACCGCTCCAGCCAAGGCTTCTTGAACTGTCGCAAATCCTTCACAGACAAACTTCTCAGCTTCTTTCTCTAAACCATCTACATTCTGCAAGATCAAGCGGGCGAGAGGAAAGAGTCCAGCTTCTCGGGCAATAGTTGCCTTGGTTCGACGTTTTTCCTTATAAGGAAGATAGAGTTCTTCAACGTCTGCTAATTTTTCAGCTGCCAAAATAGCTTCTTCTAATTCCTTGGTTAGTTTGCCTTGTTCTTGAATCTTAGCCAAGACAGCTTCTTTACGGTCGTTGAGATTTGTCAGACTTTTATCCAAGTCGATAATGGCCTTAATCGCCACCTCATCCAGACTACCAGTCATGTCCTTTCGATAACGCGCGATGAAGGGAATTGTCGCCCCTTCTGCTGTCAAACTTAGAACAGTATCGATTTGCTTTAAGGTTACTCCCAAATCTTGGGAGATTTTTTCATATTTTTTATCCATAAATCTATTATACCATAAGGGACAGCCCTTGTTTCGTCCTACCCTTTTTTACCTCTTTGATTATCAAAATAATCCCTTTTCCACAAAATAATAGTATAATAGAGATAGAATATAGAAAAGAGGTAGGCCCATGGCTGTTAAATTTACAAAAACGGATGATTTGGACAAGATGTTTGAAGAATTCGCAAAACTTCCTGACTTAACACAAGTCACTTTCCCAGATGACAAAGATAAAAAAGAAAAAGTTGAGAAGAAAAAATAGATGACTGTTTTCCAATCTCTTCCTCCTAGTGTATTACAAGCGGGAGCTATTTTTCTCTCCATCATGATTGAAGCCCTTCCTTTTGTCCTGATTGGGAGTCTCATTTCGGGGTTGATTGAGGTCTATATCACTCCTGATAAAGTTTATGAGTTTCTTCCTCGCAATCGTTGGGGGAGGATCTTTTTTGGTACCTTCATTGGTTTTCTCTTTCCATCCTGCGAGTGTGGAATCATTCCCATCATCAATCGTTTTCTAGAAAAGAAAGTGCCCAGCTACACGGCCGTTCCTTTTCTGGTGACTGCTCCCATTATCAATCCTATCGTTCTTTTCGCTACATATTCTGCCTTTGGCAATTCAATAAAACTTGCCTTTTTGCGAGCGCTGGGAGCTATTGTGATTGCTTTGGTGCTTGGGATTCTCCTAGGATTTTTCTGGAAGGAACCCATTCAAAAAGAGAATCCTATCACTTGTCACGAACATGACTTTTCACACATGAGTCCTGCTAGAAAGGTCTTTCAGGTCTTTATACAGGCTATTGATGAGTTTTTCGATATGGGGCGTTACTTGGTCTTTGGCTGTCTCTTTGCGGCTATCGTGCAGGTCTATGTCCCGACTCGGATCTTGACCTCTATCAGCGCAAGTCCAGTCCTTGCGATTCTCTTGCTCATGTTTCTAGCCTTTCTCCTCTCTCTTTGTAGCGAGGCGGACGCCTTTATCGGTGCTTCTCTCCTCTCGAGCTTCGGCCTAGCGCCAGTCCTTGCTTTTCTGGTCATTGGCCCCATGCTTGATATCAAAAATCTCCTCATGATGAAACACTATCTCAAAGCGCGCTTCATCTGGCAATTCATGGGCATCGTGACAGTGCTTGTCTTGCTTTATTCTTACATGATAGGAGTGATGCTATGATCCGATTTCTCATTTTACTGGGTTATTTTGCCCTAACTCTGTATCTGCAGCTATCTGGCAAGCTCAGTCAATACATCAATCTCCACTATTCCTATCTAGTCTATATCTCTATGGTCCTTTCTCTTCTGTTGGCTCTGGTCCAATTCTATATCTGGATCAAGAAAATCAACTCTCACAGCCATTTTGAAAGTCGTCGATCTAGACGAATCAGCATCCTTTTACTGTCACTACCTCTCTTGATTGGAGTTGCCTTTCCGACAGTAAGTTTGGACTCGAGAACTGTATCTGCTAAGGGATACCATTTCCCACTTGCTGAGGGAATCAACACAGCTATTCAGGCAAGTGAAGGCACATCCAGTCAATACCTCAAACCCGATACCAGCACCTATTTTTCCAAATCTGCTTATGAAAAGGAAATGAGGACTACAGCTGATAAATACCTCTCCCAGCAAACCATTCACATCACTGATGAAAACTATATGGAAGTCATGGAAGTTCTCTATGACTACCCTCAAGAGTTTGAAGGAAAGAAAATCGAGTTTACAGGCTTCGTCTATAACGATCCTAGCCATGAAGATAGCCAGTTCCTCTTTCGCTTTGGGATCATCCACTGTATAGCCGATTCTGGTGTATATGGACTCTTGACAAAGGGGAACTCACGCCAGTATCCTGATAATACCTGGATTACCGCTAGAGGAACCCTGACCCTCCATTACCATAAAGAACTCAAACAAAAACTCCCAACACTGGAGGTTGAGAGTTTCACAAAAGTAGACAAACCAGAAAATCCTTATGTATATCGCGTGTTTTAATAAAAAGTAGCCTTTGCAGGCTACTTTTTATTATTATGTGACTATTAGTCCGTCTCGCTCCGTAAGGTGCGAGACAAATAAACCACCCGCTATGCGGGTGCGCGACGAAGGTTATACCAAAAAAACTCCAAACGCGATACAATAAAGGTGTTCAAGCCAATTGTAAAGCGAAAGGAGAAAAATATGGCACAAAAGGCACATAGTTTATCACACACAAAGTGGATGTGTAAATATCACATTGTGTTCACCCCTAAGTATAGACGAAAAATCATTTATAAT